>NZ_JBKQGX010000004.1:0-279141 GCF_050487245.1 Alcaligenes sp. Me129 | reverse complement strand
CTGTACATCAATATTGTCGGGGGCGGGGCAACGGGGGTGGAACTGGCTGCCGAGTTGCTGGAAGCCCGTGCTGATTTAAGCATTTACAGCATTCCGGGCAGCAGTTCGGACCGCGAAGTGCGCATTACCTTGCTGGAAGGCGCCGATCGCATTCTGTCTGCTCTGCCGCCCAAGCTGTCCGCTACCGCTCAAAGTCTGCTGGAGCAGCGTGGCGTAGCGGTACGGACCTCGGTGCGGGTCAGCCGTCTGGCGGCGGACCACATCGAGGATGCGAACGGTGGTCAATATCCCAACGATTTGTGCGTTTGGGCGGCGGGGATTGAAGCCCCTGCCTTTTTGGGCCAGTTGGGTTTGCCCGTCAACCGCATCAATCAGCTGGTGCTGGATTCCTGTCTGTCCACACCCGATCCCTATATCTGGGCCTTGGGCGACTGCGCACAAGTGCCCTGGGACAAGGAAGGTCAGTTCCTGCCTGCACGTGCCCAGGTCGCGCACCAGCAAGCCAGTTACTTGCGCAAACGTCTGGCCGCTCGCATCCAGGGCAAGCCTGTGGATGAAGCACCCTTTGTCTATAAGGATTACGGCTCGCTGGTTTCCGTGGGCCACAGCCGTGGGGTAGGGAGCCTGATGGGGGTCTTGTCCGGCAAGAGCTGGTTTGTGGAAGGTTTGCTGGCTCGCATCATGTACATGAGTCTGCACCTGATGCACCACATGGCGATTTTAGGGGTTGCGCGAACGGCAACCTTGGCTTTGGGCCGCTTGCTCAGCAAACGGGCCGCCCCTCGTGTTAAATTACATTGAGATTTGGAACAAAACGGGCTTTTTAGCCCGTTTTATTCATTCGTCTTACGGCGGGTGTCGTGTTTCATCAAGCGTTCTTGTTCGCGCTTCCAGTCTTTGTCGCGGGAAACATCACGTTTATCGTGCAGTTTTTTACCGCGTCCCAGACCGAAGTCCAGCTTGATACGACCTTTCTTGTAGTGGAGGTTCAGGGGAACCAGGGCGTAACCACGTTGTTCAACCTTGCCGATCAGCTTGCTGATTTCTTCGGCTTTGAGCAGCAGTTTACGTGTACGAGTGGCATCGGGCCGGATATGAGTGGACGCTGTCGGCAAAGCGCTGACGTGCATCCCTAAAATAAACAGCTCGCCCTCGCGTACGATGACATAGCTTTCTTTGAGCTGAACATGCCCAGCTCGGATCGCCTTGACCTCCCAACCCTCCAAGACCAGACCGGCCTCAAAGCGCTCTTCGATAAAATATTCGTGGGTAGCCTTGCGATTATCAACAATACTCATGAATTAATTGCCAACCATAGATTGTAAAATCAGAACATTCTATCTATTAACCAGACCTGATGCATACAGTAAAACGCTCCGTCCTCCTTCCTTATAGCTGCGAACAGATGTTTGACCTGGTTGCAGAGGTGGAAAAATACCCTGAATTCATGCCGTGGTGTGGTGGCGCCAGTGTCAACCAGCGTGACGAAAAGGGGATGGAAGCCTCGGTTACCATCAGCATTGCGGGTATTCGTCAAACCTTCACCACACGTAACGAACACGATTATCCCAATCGTATTGTCTTGCGCCTGGTCAAAGGGCCCTTCTCGGCCTTGACGGGGGATTGGCAGTTTACTCCTTTGGGCGAAGACGGTTGCAAGATCGTGTTCACCATGGAGTACGAGTTCTCCAGCCGCGCGCTGGAAATGGTGGTCGGTCCCATCTTTAACCGCGTTGCCAACAGCTTTATCGATTCCTTCACCCGCCGTGCCCAAGAGGTCTACGGTGACTGAATTATCCGTCAGCGTCATTGTGGCTACCCAGGCGCAGGTCTGGAAAGCCGCCCTGCGTTTGCCTGCGGGCAGTTGTGTACGTGATGCCCTGTTAAAAGCTGGCATTGCCGAAGGCCTGCGTGAATGCGGCTTGCCGCCGCTGGACGACGAACAGGGACTGGACGGGCTGCACGTCGGTGTCTACGGCCAGCGCTGCCAGCTGGACCAACTCTTGCAGGATCAGGACCGGGTAGAAGTCTATCGCGAGCTGGTCTTTGACCCCATGGATTCCCGCCGTCGCCGTTATGCGCACAAGCTGGCCGCCCGCGCTGCCGCCAGACCCCGGCGCAAACCCGCCCGCGCCTAGTTCTTCTGCGCCTGATCATCAGGCCGCTACTTTCAGCTAGACTGTCGCCTCCTGCCTGGCACTGCCCCCTATGAAACGGCTGATTGTCATCAGCACGACAACTAAAGGGGGCGGCTCGCATTATGGTGGGTAAAAATAAGGAGACAGACATGATACTGACAGACGATCAGAACGCTTTTGCGCAAGCGGCTCGCGAGTTTGCACAAGGGGAACTGGCACCGCATGCGGCACGTTGGGATGAGGAACAGATTTTCCCGATCGAGGCGTTCCGTAAAGCCGGCGAGTTGGGTTTTTGCGGCTTGTATGCCCCGGAATCCATCGGCGGCCTGGGCCTGGGGCGTCTGGAGTCCAGCCTGGTGTTCGAAGAAATGGCGGCAGTTGATCCCTCGACCACCGCATTTCTGACTATCCACAATATGGTTACCTGGATGGTCGGCACCTGGGGTACGGACGAAGTCAAATCCCAATGGGGCGAGCTGCTGAGCAGCGGCCAGAAACTAGGCTCTTACTGTTTGACCGAACCGGGCGCAGGCTCGGATGCCGCCTCGCTGCGGACACGTGCCGAGCGTGATGGTGACGACTACCTGATCAGCGGCAGCAAAGCCTTTATCTCCGGTGCCGGAGACACGGACTTGTTGGTGGTTATGGCTCGTACCGGAGGGGATGGCGCAAAGGGGATTTCCGCTTTTGCCGTACCTGCCGATGCCGCCGGTATCACTTACGGCCGTAAAGAGTTGAAGATGGGCTGGAATAGCCAGTCCACACGGGGCATTACCTTTGAGCGCGTACGCGTTCCTGCCTCGGCCATGCTGGGCCAGGAGGGCGAGGGCTTCAAACTGGCCATGAAGGGCCTGGACGGTGGGCGCATCAATATTGCCTGCTGCTCGGTAGGAGCCGCCCAGGGTGCTTATGATGCTGCCCGTCAATATATGCAGGAGCGCCGCCAGTTCGGCAAGCATCTGGACCAGTTCCAGGCTCTGCAATTCAAGTTGTCCGACATTCTGACCAGCGTGGTTGCCGCCCGCCAAATGGTGCGCCTGGCCGCTTCGCACCTGGACGCCGGTAGCAGTCAGGCCAGCACCTACTGCGCCATGGCAAAGCGTATGGCCACGGATCTGGGTTTTCAGGCCTGCGTGGATGCACAACAGCTCTTTGGCGGTTATGGTTACCTGAAGGATTATCCTGTTGAGCGACTGGTGCGCGATACTCGGGTGCACCAGATTCTGGAAGGCACAAACGAGATCATGCGTGTCATCATTGCACGACAAATCATAGATCTTGGAGCTGATATTCGATGACGGATTCTGTTTTGTTTGATCGCCTGCCCGGCCAGAACGGCAAGGCGATTGGTGTTGCTACGCTGAACCGCCCGCAAGCCCTGAATGGGCTGAATTTGGAGATGTGCCAGCTGCTGTTCAAGCAGTTTCAGGAATGGGCGCAGGATTCCAGTATTGCCATGATCGTGTTGCATGGCGCCGGAGAAAAGGCCCTGTGTGCCGGGGGCGATCTGCATTCGCTGTATGCCTCCATGCAAAAGAACCAGGGTGGTTCGGCCTGGGATAACGAGTACGCCCGCGAATTCTTCGATGTGGAATACCGCCTGGATTATCTGATCCACACCTTCCCAAAACCTATCCTGTGCTGGGGTGACGGGATTGTAATGGGTGGGGGCGTGGGCTTGTTCAACGGCGCCAGCCATCGTGTGGTGACCGATACCACGCGTTTTGCCATGCCCGAGATCTCCATTGGCCTGTTCCCCGATGTGGGTGGCACCTGGATGCTATCACATCTGCCTGCGGGTATCGGCCATTTCCTGGCGCTGAGCGGCGCGCAAATCAACGCCTCGGATTGCTTGTTCCTGGGCTTGGCCGATGCCTACTTGCCACGGGTGCATTTCGATGCCTTGCTCAAGGCCTTGCAAGCCACGAACTGGTCTGATGAACGTGACGCTCGTGATAGCAGCGTGCATCAGGTCCTGCGTAGTCTGGCAGAGGGCGCTCGCCCCGATACCGGCCCGCTGGAGCAAAACTACGCCATGCTGCGTGATGTCTGCGCCAGTCGTGAGTTTGAACGCATTACACAGGCTCTGCAGCAGTGGCAGGACAGTGCCGACCCCTGGCTGTCCCGTGCCGCACAGACCTTCGCCAAAGGTGCTCCAGGTTCGGCTCGTTTGTCCTTTGAACTGCTGGAGCGTGTACACCACCTGTCTTTGGCTGATGTCTTCCGCCTGGAATACATTGTGTCGCTGCAATGTGGCGTACAGGGTGACTTCCAGGAAGGCATACGCGCACTGCTGATTGATAAAGACAAACAGCCACGCTGGAATCCGGCCTCGCTGGAACAGGCTGATGCCCGCTGGGTGGAACGTTTTTTTGTTCCCGCCTGGCCTGCAGAAACGACTCATCCCTTGGCTGACCTGTGATCCAGGCAGACCGCTGCGGCGCCTGACGGCGCCGTTTTCATAATGACGAGGAGACAAAATGAGTAACACGATTGCATTTATCGGGCTGGGCCATATGGGCAAACCCATGGCGCTGAATCTGCTCAAAGCCGGCCATAGCCTGAAGGTCTTTGACCTGAATGCAGATGCCATGAAGGAGCTGCAGGCAGCGGGGGCGCAAGTGGGCGAGTCGGCGGTGCAGATCGCCAAAGACGCGCAGATGGTCTTTACCATGCTGCCTGCTGGTCGCCACGTTCGTCAGGTTTACGAGGGCGAGAACGGCTTGTTGCAGGCCGTGGCCCCCGGCACAGTGCTGGTTGATTGCAGCACGATTGATGCTCAAACCAGCCAGGATCTGGCGGCCAAGGCGGCCAAGCTGGGTCTGTTGATGCTGGATGCGCCTGTTTCCGGTGGTACTGGTGGCGCAATGGCCGGCACCTTGACCTTTATGGTGGGGGGCGAGGATCCGGCGCTGGAAAAGGCGCGTCCTTACCTGGAAGCCATGGGCAAGAACATTTTTCATGCTGGTAAAGCCGGTGCGGGCCAGGTTGCCAAGATTTGCAACAATATGCTCTTGGGGATTTTGATGGCGGGTACCGCCGAGGCCCTGGCTCTGGGCGTTGCTCACGGTCTGGACCCGGCAGTGCTATCGTCCATCATGGCGCGCAGCTCCGGCCGTAACTGGGCGACCGAGCTGTACAACCCCTGGCCTGGCGTGATGCCGGATGTACCGGCTTCGCGTGATTATCAGGGTGGGTTTGCAACAGGTTTGATGCTGAAAGATCTGGGTTTGGCGGCCGATGCGGCCGTGAGCCAAAACAGTGCGACACCCTTAGGCGAACTGGCCCGTAACCTGTTCGCCTTGCATGCCGCACAGGGTCAGAATGCCGGGCTGGATTTCTCCAGCATTCTTAATTTGTACCGTCAGAAGAGCTAAGTTCTGGCAGAGCATAGGGCAGGGGCTGCAATTCCAGCGCCTGTCCTTGCTCCAGTTGAAACTGGCCTTGTTCCAGGTCCGCCAGTACCACTTCCATCAAGACATACAGACGCTGCTGCTCGGCTTGCCAGGCGCGGTTGATAATGCGCGCAGCCGCAACCGGCTCTGCGCCTTGCGAGACCAGGAGCACATCGGCGGCTTCTTGCACCTGTGGTGCCGTGTCCAGAATGGCGCTGCGGGCGGCCATCATGCGGCGCTTGATCGTGCCTCGATAGTGGCTGCGTGCTACCACTTCCTGGCCGGGATAGCAGCCCTTCTTGAAGTTGATGCCGTCGATCAGGTCCAGGTTCAGAGTCTGGGGAATGAACAGATCCTGCGTGTCGGCGCTGATCCAGGGCAAGCCCGCCAAAATATCTGCCGTTTCCCAACGACCCTCAGAAGCCGGAGCGTTCGTGTCCTGCTGGGGAGAAATCCGCCAGGAGCGATTCAAGCCGTCCAGCTCGCCGGGGGCTTGGATGAAGGTGTCGTCACCATCGCGCTGCAAATTCCAGACTGCTTGGGCAGCAGATTGATCTGCCACACCGTAAACCTGCAACTCGGCCAGACTGATCGTCACTTTGCTGCGCAGCACGAACATGCGCAGGCGCTTGATCAGGGCCTCGCTCAGGTCACGGCGCACCAGGGCATAGACGGTCTCGTCCTGTTCGCGCCACAAGACCATGGTCGCCAAACTGCGACCTTTGGCGGTGCAATAGGCCGCGATGCAGGCGCGGTCGGCTGCCAGATGCTCCAAATCATTGCTGACTTGAGCATGGAGAAAGGACACGGCATCGGCTCCCTGAAACTGGAGGACGCACAAATCAGGCAGGGCGAAAGAGGAGGGGGCTGGCATTCCGGTCATGGCTGAGCGAAAAAAATAAATTTAAACATCAATGATACCGTGTGTGAGGCCGGTTTCAGGGGCATATCCCCGCTGGGATCAGGGCATGAGCTGGATAGCGCAATCCGGTAGCGCGGGCCTGTCCCGGTTTCTGTGTTTGACTGTGACACATATTCAGGAATATGCCGCCTTATTCTGATTACAATAGCGCTCGCATGAAAAAAACTGTCAAGATCTTCTCTGCCCTGTTGGGCCTTCTGGTGGTCGTCGCCTGTGTGATAGCGGGTGGCGCCTGGTATTGGGCCAAGAAGCAGCCCGTGACGATGAGTGCTGAACGCATCGACTATGTGGTGCCTGCAGGCTCAGGCCCCCGTGCGATTGCACGCAGCATGCAGCAGGCCGGGATCGATATTCAGGAAGATGCTTTTGTCTGGATGGCGCGTCTCTCTGGCCTGGATACCTCCTTGCAAGCGGGGGCTTACGAGGCCGTGCGTGGTGATACGCCATGGATGGTGATGGAGCGCATGTCCAGCGGCAATATGCTGCAAACCCGCCTGACCATTCCTGAAGGCTGGACCTATCAACGCATTCGCGAGACGTTGGCGAGCAATCCCCAGGTTCGCCAAACCTTGAGTGATATCAGTGATGCAGACTTGCTGCAGCGTTTTGGCTTGGACGCTGTACATCCTGAAGGTCTGTTCTATCCCGATACCTACGTTTTTGTACCGGGTACGGCAGATGTGGATATCCTGCGGCGCGGGTTTCAGGCTCAGCAGGAACTGCTGGAGCAGCTATGGGCGGATCGGGATGCAGATTTGCCCTTGAAGACCCCGTATGAAGCCTTGATCATGGCTTCCATCGTGGAGCGTGAGACGGGCCACAGTCAGGATCGAGCGCGTGTAGCCGGGGTGTTCATGAACCGTTTGCGCGTAGGCATGCCATTGCAGACAGACCCAACGGTTATTTATGGCATGGGTTCAGCCTATGACGGCCGTATTCGCAAGCGCGATTTGACGACGGATACCCCTTGGAACACGTACACGCGCAATGGATTGCCTCCCACGCCGATAGCCAGTCCTGGCAAGGCTTCCTTGATGGCGACTTTGCATCCCGAAAAGCATAATTTCTATTATTTTGTATCGCGTGGCGATGGAACCAGCGAGTTCTCGACGAATCTGGCTGCACATAACCGGGCCGTCGCCAAATATATTCTGAAACGCTAAACCATTCAGGCCCTAACGGGGCCTGAATGGTTTTTGGGGGCGGTTTGGTGACACTTGTATGGCTGAGCGCTATCCAAGGCCAGGGAGTCAAAGCTTCAAGCCGTGCCGTTGCGTGAAGCCCGTCCACAAATCATGGACCTTGCTGGCCAGTTCTTCCAGGCCTGCGTCATTGCGAATCAGATAGTCCTGGGGGGCGCGTTCTACCCCCCATTCGGAAGAGTGCTGGCTGATCACTGGATTGCCAGGGCGTTCGATATGCCAGATCTCTCCACCATGTTCACGGATGAAATTGGCCTCGTTTTCGTAACGAATGTCTTTAATCAGCAGACAACGGGCCTGACTCATATCAGGAAGCTGGTGGCTGGGCAGGAACAGGGGCAAGGTTTGGCGACGCTGCTCGTAATCCGGGTATTCGGCCAGAACCTGATTGCGTAGATGTTCGGCCGCCTGACGCGGACTCAAACCCCAAAAGGCATCCACATGATCCGCCCGCTCATCATCCAGGTGCTCAGGCACCATGCCGTAAATCGCGGCCAGAGCCAGCGCCCAGACCGAGTAGTCCTGAATGCTCCTGGCAAGGGGGGAGCCCGGTCCAAACTCCAGCACATGTTGGGCGCGGCGTAGCCAATGATCGGGATCGCGCTGGCGCATCCAGTCTGTTCCCAGTAGCTGGAAACACTGTCTGGGGGAGCGCTGCCACAGGGCAATAGGCACTTCTTTCAGACTGTCGTCTGTCCAGGCCTGGGCCGGACCTAGGCCAAACAGCACTTCACAGCCCATTTTCACGGGGTCGGCCAAGGCATAGGCGGCCAATAGAGGGTTTTGTGCCAGTAGTAGATTGGCGACGGTATCTTTGCCTGAACGCGCTTTGGCGGCCAGCCCGATCAATAAGCTCACTTCATCATCCTTGGTAGTGGAGCAGGCATTTTACCGGTTCATATTACAATGTGCGCTGAGCTGTTCAAGCGGGGGCGATTGCCTGGTCTTTCCTGCGTGAATCAGGCCTTTTGATGTGCAACCTTGAGGCAATACGGTGTCTGATAGTTTGACTTTTCTACCTTGGCAAATCGCGACCGCCCAAAATTGGCTGGGCAATCAGGAGCGTTTTGCCCATGCCTGGCTGATCCACGGTCTGCCGGGCATCGGCAAGACGCAATTCGCCCGTGCGGCCGCCGCCAGTTTACTGTGCGACCAGCCGGTGCAGGGTCTGGCTTGTGGCCACTGTCAGGCCTGTCAGTGGGTGCGGGGGGGAAATCACCCGGACTTGCGCCTGCTGCGCCCGGATGCGGTTGCGCTGGAAGAGCAGGGGCCAGACACCCAGGAAGGGGACTTGGCCAAAGAGTCGGCTGCCCGCAAAAATCCTTCCCGGGAAATCCGGGTGGAGCAATTACGCCAGTTGCAGCACTGGTTCAATACGGCCACTCATAGAGGCGGGTGGCGAGTGGCGGTGCTCTATCCGGCTCAGGCTCTGAATCTGGTATCGGCCAATGCCTTGCTGAAGGTGCTGGAAGAACCTGCGGACCGCACGGTTTTTCTGCTGGTAGCCGATGCGCCAGATCGGCTGTTGCCTACACTGGTATCGCGTTGCCGCCGTTTGCCTTTGCCCGCACCTGATGCTCAGCAATCGGTGCAATGGCTGGAGCAACAAGGGGTGGATCAAGCCTCGGACTGGTTGGCTGCCTGGGGTGGTGCCCCACTAAAAGCGTTAAGCGCCAGCCAGGATATGAATGCGCCGTGCCCCGATTGGTTAAGCGTCTGGATGGATGGGGTATTGAAAGCAGGCCGTGAGGCGGATTTGTCCTTGGCCGATACGCTGGAAAAACTGCCTGCTCAAGAGTGGATTGACCATTGGCAACGCTTGTTTGTCGATATTCAGCTGGGTGGTTTTGCCCAACCGGCGCGTTACTATCCTTCCCTGCAAAAGCGCATTGATGCCTTGGCAGCCCAATCCAACACCACAGCGGTGACGGAAGCTCTGAAGTGGCTGGTGCAGCAAAAGCGGCTGGGGAATCATCCGCTCAATGCTAAATTGTTTATTCATCATGCCCTGGACCGTTTGCACCAGGCATGTCGTCGTGTTTAAAAAAGTACCGTCTAATCATGTTTGTTGATTCGCATTGCCATCTTAATTTCCCTGACCTTGCTGAAAATCTGGACGACATCCTGGACAAGATGCGCCAGAACCAGGTGGGCTGTGCGCTGGTGGTCAGCGTGGATATGGACGACTGGCCCGGTTTGATGGAGCTGGTGCGTCCCCACGGCCATTTGTTTGCCTCGGTTGGCGTGCATCCGGATTATGAGAAAGTCACCGAGCCTACCGTCCAGGAGCTGATCAAACATGCTCAAGATCCCAAAGTGGTGGCTATTGGCGAAACGGGTCTGGACTATTACCGCTTGCAAGAGCCCCTGGATTGGCAGCGTGAGCGTTTCCGCACCCACATCCGTGCCAGTCGCGAGTCGGGCCTGCCTTTGATCATCCATACTCGCTCGGCCAGTGAGGACACCATTGCCATCATGCGTGAAGAGCAGGCGCAGATTGCCGGGGGCGTGATGCACTGTTTCACTGAAACCTGGGAAGTGGCACAAGCGGCCTTGGATCTGAATTTCTACATTTCCTTCTCCGGGATTGTGACCTTCAAGAACGCTACCCAGCTGCAGGATGTGGCGCAACGCGTGCCGCTGGATCGTCTGCTGATCGAAACGGACTCGCCGTTTTTGGCTCCTGTGCCATATCGAGGCAAAACCAATAATCCTTCCCTGGTCATTCATGTGGCTGAGAAGATTGCGGAGCTTCGTGGGATATCGGTAAAGGAAGTTGAAGAGGCTAGCGCAGAGAATTTCTTCAAATTATTCAGTAAGGTACAGCTTTAAGTTAATCTCGTTTAGAGGTTCTGGTAAGGCTTTTGTGACTGTTTGAGCCAAGATTCAGGATCTTGCACAAGGGCGGTTTAAAGTTGATTTAAAACTTTAAGAAGATGATTTAACTAGTTGACTTTAAGAGTAAAAATAGAAATCTACTGGATTTTTCTGCCTTTTAGGCTTGGTTTAAATTCAATTGGAATGTTCAGTTTTTATTAATAATCAATGTGTTATTGATCATTCTTAAACCTGTTTGTAGTTAAATGCTTCTCGCCTGGATAGAGAGAAGCAACGCCTGAAGCGGCATCTATCTGTACTTTCATAACCTGATAAAGCACTTTATGAAAAGGATTTAATAGCATGATTTTTAAAAGAAAAATACCCAATAAAACCATCCTTTCCGTGGTGCTTCCTTTGGCTTTTCTGCTGTCAGCCCCTGTGTCGGCGCAGGAACCGGAGCTTGAGAGCCGAAATTGGTATTTGGCCCTGGAAAATGACCGACCCAACATCATCGAGCAGGAGTTCATCAAGGGGGCGAACCCCAACGCAGTCGATTCCAAGGGCAATCCTTCCTTGATGCTGGCGATCCGCAACAAGTCCTGGAAAGTGGTGGACACTTTGCTGGCTAACCGACAAACCAATGTGAACATCGAGAACGAGGCCCGCGAAACTCCCATGATGTATCTGGCCCTGATGGGGGAGACCGCTCGTTTGCGTGATCTGCAAGCACGAGGGGGGCAGGTGAATCGGGTGGGCTGGTCACCTTTGCACTATGCCGCTTCCAAAGGACATGAAGAGACGGTGCGCTATCTGCTGTCTCAGAAAGCGATTGTGAATGCACCTGCACCAGACGGAACCAGCCCCTTGATGATGGCGGCTTTGTCGGGCAAACGGGCGGTGGTGGATGTGCTATTGGCTGCCGGAGCGGATCCGAGTATGCAAAATGCCCAAGGTTTGAGTCCGGCAGACTGGGCGCGTTCAGCCAATCATGAACAATTGGCCAGTTATCTGGATCAAGCTGTCGCTCGTAAAGCGGCCGCTGCACCAGCCGCAGCGGGGACTCACTCCGGTGGAGCGGTACAGACTTATGGTGTGCCAGAGCGGGTAGAGCAGCCTGATCTGAATCGGGTGCAAACGGTGACGGTAGAGCCCGAGCCAGCTCCTGCAGAAGACAGCTCCAGTTCGAAACCTGCTTCGTCCAGCAGTACCAGTCGCTATTTTGACCTGGATCGTTTCGACAAGCCTGTACAGCCTTAAGTCTGGGGGCAGGATGTAAAAAGGAGCCTTGAGGGCTCCTTTTTTGTTACGGCAATAATCGGGAATGGTTGTAGTGATACTGACGTCCTGCACTGCTTTCGCAGCTGTGGTGACTCAGTATTTCTACAGGCAGGAAACCAAAACCCTTTTTATCTATTGCCGCTTAATTGCCCTTTTCTTGCGCCTTGGCCATATGGGAGGCATGCACAAAGGTCTGGAAACCTTGCAGGTAGTTGCTGAGCATTCTCTGGATATTCTCATCTTGCAGTTTGCCTTCCGCATCAAAGGAATTCTGCGCACGAGACACCAGCAACGAGCCGCCGCTGTACAGGGACACACCCAGCATTTTCAGCGTAGGTAACCAGGCTGCCTGGGAGGAGATCGTGCCAAAGCCCCCCATGGAAGCGCCAATCAGCCCGGTGATACGGCCCGAGAAGATGGCTTTCATGTCTGTGCGAGAGAGCCAGTCGATCCCGTTCTTGAACACACCGGGTACGCCATTGTTGTATTCCGGGGTAACCAGCAAGAGAGCATCGGCGTTCAGGATCTTTTCTTTCAAGGCCAGTACGGCTTCTGGAATGCCGTCCTTGTTTTCGAGATCGCCGTCATACAGGGGGATGCCGTGTAGGGTGGCGACTTCAATCGCCATGCCTTGGGGAGCCAGGGCTTGAGCGGCGTGTGCCAAAGCGGTGTTGAAGGAGCTTTGGCGCAGGCTGCCTGATAAAGCCAGAACGCGGCAAGGGCCGGACAGATTCACCACGCCAGTCGTTTGACGCAGGGCCTCGCTTAACTGGTCAATGATCTGGATCCATTCCGGGGAATCCTGGAGTCGTTTTTCCCGAATGAACTCGGCTTGAGACTCGTTCCAGAAGGGAGCGTCAGCCAGCAGTACGTCATTAGGCAAAGGGCGGTGTTTTTCCAGAAAGCTGGCAATCGCCTCGGGGGTGTTGGGCAGACCCAGTTGAGCAAACAGGTCGTGAAAGCGGAACAAGTTATCAGACATGGTGGTAGGGGAGCTTGGAAGAGGGGATGATCGGACGCTAAGGGCGGGCGCGGCTCCAGTATGTATGGCTAAAGGTGCCGGGCTTTGATTAGCGTACAAAAAAATTACTGTTTTTATTAACAGGCAGCCTGATATAGGCTGCCTGTCTATTTACGGTGACCCAAACGCCTAATTGGCGGGCAGGTAGTCAGGACGCAGAATGCCACGCAGTTCCGAATAGGGCAGCAATAGCTCTGGCTGACCGAAGGAATACGGGGCGACCTCGTACGGGTTGTACTTCACCAGCAAGCCCTGATCGGTCAGAGCAATGTTCTGGGCGGGCTGGAAGGGCCACATTCTGTCCCAACCGGCTCGGTCTTCACGTGCCTCACTCAGGCTGGAAACCCAGTTGTTGTGCGCCTGGCGTACCAGTTCCTGGAAAGGCTTGATCTTGCCGGGGGCAATAATGCGGTCCAGAGGTAAAGCGGTCTTCAGGCGATTGTCCCAGTTGATGAACTGGGTTGCTGTAATGCCGTGAGCTGCACCTGTCATGTAGATGCTCGAGCTTAGCTCTACGACCGTCAGATCCCGGTTCCGGTAGCGCGTACGGGCGGATAAATGCACTTCGTCACGATTATTGGCGGTAGCCCAGTAGTAGTTCTCGAATTCCTTCAAACCGCGATAGCCAGGATGGCGGTCAGAGATAACCGTCATATGAGCCAGGCTTTCATCGACCAGCTTGGTCAGCTCGGCATTGCCGGGGAAAATCAGAGATTTCACTTCCAGGCGCGGGCATTCACCGGTACAGCCTGGCTTGACGTGCTTGTAGTCCAAGGGCTGGGTAAAAACGCCATCTTTTTCAGTCTGATCCTGGGTTTGCGTAGGAATCAGGGAGATATTGCTGGGCGTGCTGGAACACGCAGACAGAGCCATGGCTGTCAGGCCAATAAGCAGCAGCTGATAGGGGCGCTGTAAGGTCATGGGATCGTAGTCCTATCGGATGGTTTTGGAATCTTGGCCAAAGAGGATTTGACGGGCCTTGTCGTCATGGACGGGCGAGCCGGGGTTGATCTGTTCGACCAAGGCATAGGCACGCTCAGTTGCGGGACGCGCACTAATACGCTCAAACCAACGCTTCAGATGCGGGAAGTCGTCCAGGTTCTGGCTTTGGCGCTGGTGGGAGACAATCCAGGGGTAGCTGGCCATATCGGCAATGGAGTAGTCCCCAGCAATAAAGTCGCGCTGCTCCAGATGTTTGTTCAGCACGCCGTAGAGACGGCCAGTCTCACGCACATAGCGGTCGATCGCGTACTCGATTTTGACGGGTGCATAGACATTGAAATGGTGGTTCTGGCCTGCCATGGGGCCCAGGCCACCCATCTGCCAGTACAGCCACTGCAAGGTTTCGGTACGCACTCGCAAATCGGTCGACAGGAACTGGCCGGTTTTTTCTGCCAGATATTGCAGAATGGCGCCGGACTCGAACAGGGAGATAGGTTCGCCACCGTCTTGCGGAGCCTGGTCCACAATGGCGGGAATGCGATTATTGGGGGCGATACGCAGGAATTCAGGTTTGAATTGATCGCCTTGGCCAATATTGATGGGGTGGATGGTGTAAGGCAGACCGGACTCTTCCAGAAACATCGTGACTTTATGTCCGTTGGGAGTGGTCCAGTAATACAGGTCGATCATGTGTTCTCCTGGCTAAGTGAAGACGCTGGCCTGTCTGCAGCAAGCTACCCAGATGACGTATCCGGCGGCGCTGGGCTACTATTGTTCGCCTGAATACGGTTTATAGGAAGTCAAAGACTGTCATGAGCAAAATCTATCATAATCCGCGCTGCAGCACTTCGCGTAATGCCCTGGCCATGATGCGTGAAAAAGGTCTGGAACCCGAGATCATCGAGTACCTGAAAACACCCTTGTCGCGCAGCGAACTCAAAACTCTGATTGCGGCAACGGGCTTGACGGTACGCGAGGCCATGCGCAGCAAAGAGGCTGTTTACAGCGAGCTGAACCTGGGTAATCCCGATCTGAGCGACGAGGACTTGCTGGCAGCGATTGAAGCTAATCCTGTTTTGTTGAACCGTCCTATCGTGGTGACAGAAAAAGGGACGCGTCTGGCGCGTCCCCTGGAAGTGGTTCAGGAAATCCTTTAAACAGACTTCCTGAGTAGCGAGTGCTTCGCTATTACTGGGCAATGGCTTCCAGCGCAATACGGATAGTGACTTCATCACCGACGTAAGGCACGTTGGCGGCCATGCCAAACTCGCTACGCTTGATCTCGATCTTGCCGTCCGCGCCCAGGGCGGGTTTGTTCATCATGGGGTGCTTGGGCATGGTCAGGAAGGACTCAATGGTCATGGTCACGGGCTTGGTAATGCCCTTGATGGTCAGGTCGCCCTTGGCGGACACAGGCTTGTCACCGTCGAACTGAATGTCCTTGGACACAAAAGTTGCTTCGGGGAACTGCTCGGTGTCGAAGTGATCCTTGCCCTGGATGTGTTCGTTGAACAGGGGAAAGCCGGTGCTGACCGAACGGGTGTCGACTTTCATGTCGATGCTGCCGGTCTTGGCTTCCTGGTCCAGGGTAACGGTGCCTTGTGCCTTGTCAAAGCGCTGGCTTTGCGTGCTCAGGCCCAGGTGCTTGTAGCTGAAGTGCACGAAGGTGTGGCTGGGTTCAACCTGATAGGTCACCGGCGCTGCCTGAGCGGCAAAAGCAAATAGAAAACTGGCGGACAGGGCAATCACTGGCTTGATCATGAGGGTGTAATCCTTGTTATGCAGGGAGAGAGAGGGGCGCTGATGCGTCTGCTTACTTGGCATCAATCTTGAAGTTGACGGTGATCTCGTTGGCCACGATGTCGTAGCTGGACCAGGAGCCTTCACCGATAGAAAAATCGCCACGCTTGATTTCAAAGGCACCGCTAAAAGTGGCTTTGTCGCCTTCGGGAGCCATGGTCGCCATGACAGTGACGGGTTGCTCACGGCCTTTGATCTGCAGCGTGCCTTGCACTTCATATTGCTGGTCGCTGACAGCGCGGAAACTCTTGGAGCTGAAAACGGCCTGGGGATGCGCGTCAATATCGAACCAGCGCACATCCTGCAATTCATCATCGGCTTCTTCTGAGCCGGTATCAACGCTATCCAGGGCGACCTTCAAGACCACCTTGGACTGATCCAGGGCGTCGGGGTTGAAGTTCAGTTCGCCTTCAAATTTACGGAACTGACCATCCAGCTTCACACCCATCTGGGAATACTGAAAGCCGATTTCGCTATTTTGGGTGTCCAGAGCCTGGTAGTTCTTGGCGTTGACGGCCAGACTGGTGCCCAGGCCCAGAGAGCCGATCAGCAGGGACACGAAGACAGATTTTTTCATGATTTGGCTTTGCCTAAAGTAAAGGTGATGCGGCCAAGCAAGCCGTCACGGTCTATGAACTGATGCTTCAAGGCCGCCAGAACATGCAGGCTGACCATGGCAATCAGGGCGTAATTCAAAAAGATGTGGACTTGGACCAGCAGCTCGCCCAAAGGTTTATCTTTGGAAACCAGATCGGGCAGGGGGATCACGCCAAACCACACTGTCTGAAAGCCTTTGGCAGAACTCATCAGCCAGCCTGTCAGGGGAATACCAATCATCAACAGGTACAACGCGGCATGACCACAGTGGGCCAGAGCCCGGCTGAAAACACACATGCCAGGGGGCAGAGCAGGGGGGCGGTTGAACAAACGCCAGAGCAGGCGCAGGATCACCAGTACCAGCAAGGAAATACCGGCCCATTTGTGCCAGGAATAGACTTGTAGTTTCAAAGGGGACAGGGGCAAGGTTTTCATGGTGTAGCCCACGGTCACCAGGGCGGTCAGGGCCAGTGCCATCAGCCAATGCAAGATGCGTGCGACTCGGGTGTAGCGTTGGCGATTCACTGGAACAGGGGTGATGCTCATTGATAATGCCTTTCATTTACGAAGCCAAGAAACTTTAACCTGTTTGTAAGCATCGTAAAAGACCAGATTTTGCAATGCAGTAATGCAATATTGAGGGGTATTGGTCGTGCGCTCTTGCAATATGACTATTTTCTTGCAGCGTGTGACAAGGCTTTCAGGGTGGGGTGGGGGCGGGCTAAACTCTTTTTTTCAGCTCGCAAGCAAGGAAGTCTCTATGTGGAAAACAGCGTTGGTCGTCGTGGTAGCCGGTTTGTTGGCAGGATGCCAGGACTCGAAAAAGGCCAATGAGGAAAATTTCAGCACGGCAATCCAGAGCTATCTGGATACGCGAGACGGCTTGTGTGTAGGAGTGCCTGGACGTGTGTATCCCTATCAGGCCGAGCACGACTCCCCCTTGATTGTGGAAGATCGAGCTCGTCTGGCTGCCTTGGCCAAGGTAGGTTTGTTGCGTCAGGTAGGAAAGGAAGAGGCACCGCGCTACGAGCTGGATGCCAATGCAGACACCTATTTGCGTCGTTCCAGCTCCGAACAGTCGCAGGGCGAGCATGATGCATTTTGTACAGGCCGCCTGGTTCTGGACCGTATCAATTACTTTACCGAACCGGCCAGCGCAGGCGGGTTTACCGTCAGTCAGGTGAGTTATGTCTATCATCTGGCCGATGCGGCGGGCTGGATCAAAGATAGCGCGGTTCAGGATACCTACGAGGATCTGCGCGCGTTGATGGCCCAGGAAGTCGAGGGGCAGGCACGAATGATTCTGACCAATAAGGGCTGGGTTCATCAGAATCTGTACAGATAGCCCGGTTCAATAGTGCAGCTTTGCATGATTGAGAGCTTGGGACGCAAGCAGCGAACTGTGCTTGGCAAGTAGCCGTAACGATGCGGCCGTTGTCACTTGTATTGATGCCAAGCGTTGCCCTGGTGCTGCTGTTGCTGCCAGTCTCGCTGCCAGCAATCAGGTTTCAGCAAGCAGGGGAGAGAGGTGGCTGACAGGCACCCAGCCCAGGGCGCCATCCTGGGGGCGCTGGCACCAGCACCAGCCATTCAGGATTTTCTCTCCTTGAACCCGATCGCCTTCATCCACATTCATTTCCAGCGCGCTGTAGTCTTGCAGGGCGCGACCGGTCCCAGCATCGGGCAGGCGCTCGATAATTTGTTCGGGCACCCATCCTCCAGGGTGTTCCTGAGTAGAGCAGTAAATCCAGTTATCCCAGTCTTCCGGGCCTTGATACCGTTCCCCAACTATAAGAAAGTCGCCTTTTTTCAGGACTAAGGGATTTGGATACTCAGAGCGATGTGGGGTGGTGACCAGGTACTTCATCGTGGCGTAGCTCGCAAAGGTTGTCAGGCTGTAGCATTGTACGCATTAGCATGAGACGAACATGCTTTCCAAGAACCTTCCTGTTTCTCCTTTATTCGCTTCCCCTTAGCGCTGCGTCAGCCCTTGCCATACAGACTGATTCCTCAATAAAATGCAATTAACGGAAAAGACGGATGCGAAATGAAAAAACGGTCTACAAGAGAAGAAGGGCAGTTTGATCTGCCTATTTTAGGCTCGCAGGCCGCCGACATTTCGGCGGAGGCCTTGTTTGATACCTGGTTGCAGCATCAACGCCCACCCATGGCACCCAGCACGCAGCGGGTGTATCGCACCTTGTGGCGGCGCTTCTTGCAGGCACTTCAGGATCATAAAAAGCAGTACACCCAGATCAAGCCTGTGGATATACGGAACTTTTTGAGCAATCTGGACGAAGTGCGCCGCCCGCAGCGTGAACGCTATCAACAAGTAATCGCCCGTGCTTATGAAGAACTATGCCGCCAGGATGGACGCTCCGAAAATCCTGCACTGGCCCCCGCCATCAACGACCCCTTCAAGGAAAGCTGGCGCCAGGCCCCTGACAACCAGGCCACCCAATTTCTTTCTGTAGATCAATGCTCTGCCACCATCAAGGCATTGCAAAATCGATGGCGTGTCCTGGAGTTGGCCAGTGATATGACCATTGCCGCCCGTTGGCGTGAATATCGAGATATGACGATTGTGGCTGTGATGCTGGGCACAGGCTTGCGGCCGGTGGAGTTGGGGCAGTTGCACCCTTCAGCTATCGGAGTGGCCCAACGCAGGGCCGACCCGGTGGAGTCGGACGAAGCAGATGAGGAGCACACCACGCAATGGCGCGAGGGAACTATCCTGCTGAAATTGACTGGAGCGGCCAAGCGCGAGGTCGTAGCCCCCATCTGGTGCGAAGCCATATTGCGTAGCTGGCTGATTTTCAGTGGTGCAGAGGACGCTTCAGCTTGGGCCAAGGACAGCCGCGTTTTCCCCGGCTCTCGTCAAGTCAGCGCTGCCCGACCCCAGGCACAAATGAATCCGGCCACGCTGGCTCGCATTGTCAGCAAATGGGGCATCAAGCAGATGGATCTGCTGATGACGCCTCAGCGTCTGCGCAATACCTTTGGGGCGGGTTTGATCGAACGAGGTTTTTCCTTGCCTGAGATCGAAGAAATTATGGGTTATGCCCCCGGTGCAGCCAGTGCCTGGCGCCTGCAGGCGTCCTGGCTAGCATGGCTGGAAGCGCAAAAGACTCCGGCCGATCCCGCGATTACCGAGAATACGCAATCGGAATGAAGGGCTAGTCACGGTTTCGTCAGCTCCGGGGGGCATAATTTAAGATCCATTTCGCTTTATTGAGGAGTTTGAAGTGACGTCGACACCTGTTTTTCGTCGTGCTGTGGTAGCGGATCTGGAGATCATCGTAGCCATGTTGGCCGACGATATTTTGGGCCAGAAACGGGAAAACACCAGCCTGCCTTTGGCTCAGTCCTATCTGGACGCTTTTGAGGCGATAGAAGCGGACCCCAATCAGTATCTGGCCGTTGTAGAGCTGGATGGCACGGTTGTGGGCACTTTGCAGATCACGTATATGCCAGGCCTGTCGCACCAGGGCGCGTGGCGTGGGGAGATTGAGTCTGTACGTATTGCCAGCGCTGCCCGTGGTACGGGTTTGGGGCGCTTGATGATTCAGTGGGCCATCGAACAATGCCGTGCACGCAATTGTCACCTTGTGCAGCTTACCTCGGATATGGCTCGTATCGATGCACATCGGTTTTATGAGCAACTGGGTTTCACGGCCAGCCACAAGGGTTTCAAGATGACGCTGTAGGATTCTTGCTTCAGGATGGATCTGGGCCAAGAGCGGTCATAGAACAAGAACTATAAGCACCGCATTAATGGAAAAGCTCCCCAGACATGATTGATGCCTGAAGAGCCTTTCATGGGGGAGACTGTTAAGGGAATTGCCTGAGTTTCAGGCCAAGTTATCCAAATATACTGTTGATTTTCTCAACGGTTCCGATATAGGTAGTGCTTATTTTTCTCAGAGTGTAGGGAACGGTATAAGTCCAATCCTTAGACCAGGAATCGCTGCTTAAGGTGCAAATGTTGAGATTGCCCAATTCTTTTTCCAAGGCGGCAAATTGATCTTGTAGAGATTGGCTTGACGCAAGACTCCGGCCCTGGCCTTGCCCCCGCCATTGAACTCCCTTGGCGGCAGAGTATGGAATAGGTATCAACCTGACACTGTCGTTAGTCAGAATCCCTTTGTCTTTATCAGCCGTTAGCTTCATTGCCATTTCGCCGCCTTTAGTGAAAATCATTTTTTCAGGCAAGGCTTTTCGCAATAGCATCAGGGACGGCCCGAAGGCATAAATATCACCATTCGTATCAATGAATGGGAGCATTTTTATGAACGAGCTAAACGCAGTCGGATTGTTGCTCCCATAGCTGCAATAAGCAGCCTTGTAGGTCACCTCGGGATACGGTATCGGCTTAACGTCGATAATTTCACTGCTTACTGACTGGTCCCCAATGAGCAGGCCCAGACCAAGCTCCGCATTACGCAAGAAACCAATTTCGTTCCAGGCGGTATAAATCTTCTTGGCTTCATCGCTTAAGGAGTTGAATGCGATTTCCACCGCATCGTCACTCTCTACGTTGTCGCTCAATACACCCTGTGCAATTTTGAACGAATCGGCTACTTGAGACGCTGAATTAAGATGGCAGAAATCCAGCTTGATATTGCAAGCGTTAAAGGTATTGTAAATAGTGTTCAAGGTGGACAAATCTTGCATCATGCAACGAATTTTCAGGATGTACTCGGCCACTTCAGCATCGTTGATTTCGTTCATGTATCCCATCGACATCCATGGGAAAATATCTGACCAGTTTGCTATCCAGGCGCCTAGAACGGCGTAGTCTGAGCTTGAATCCAAACTGCTTGCTCTGACCCCTTGAAGCGAGATGTTCTTCTTCCTTCTGGAGACGCTTCCTTCTGCTAACACGTCCAATGAGTTTTCCTGTACTTTGGAGGCCAGGTCGTTTAAGCCATCAATATTGTTCTTGTCCCGAACAGTTGATTTGAATTCTTCAAACGTTAAATTCGGGTTCGTTTTTTTGGCTTCTTCATATCCGGACGCGAGCGAGAACTCTTCAGAATCGCCCAGCTTTTTAATGGTATCCAGCTTTTCCGTTACCTCTTCATTTTTTTCTGGTTTGAGAAAATCAGGGATTTTTGGAGGAGGGCTTACCGAACTTTGCATTGGCGCTTTATCCAGCAGGCTAATTCCTGAGATCTCGGCAAAGGATTTGTTGGCAACAACATCAAACCAGGAATTTACCTGGCTTTCAACGCAACCTCCACTGGCGAGAGCCTTGCACGATACCTCAACTTCAGAGCTTTGATCTTTTTGAGAGCCATTATAGGTTTGCGCTATGGATACGGAACTTCCTATCCCTGAATAGCTGAATTCAGCCGTTTCTCCATACTTCCAGCTGTCTTCTGATTTTTTGCTCGTCATCTCCGTAGAAACAGAGCCCATCCCACCCCAGATGGCTCCAACGACCAGGCCATCCCCGTAGGATGAAATGAAGTTCTGCAGAGATTTGACCCATTCTTTCATGAGCTCGTCTTTTTCTGTAGACGATCCAGTGCAGTCACGGGCAGCAATAAATTTCTCTAAAACCTTTAATGAAAGATTTTTAGGTCCTGCGCTTAAGGAATTTAATACGTCTTCTACCGTCAAGTTGTCAAAGTCTATGTATTCTATTCCCGAGATCATGGAAATGTTGTAGGAAACTTTAATAGACTTGTACTCCGAAGCAGTCGCATTGCTGACGGATACAGCCACTGCTGACGTAAACTTGGCGATCCCCGAGGGGCCATAGGCTCCTGAAAAGCCAATGGTTCCCTCGTTCAAGGAGTCAGTATAGACATATTGGCTTTTACCACTCATACCCATTTCAATTTCTTTTTGGGTAATCATTCTGGTAATTGGATTTATCAGAACTGAAGGTTTGAAATCATTCCCAAGAACAGTAGATCCAACTGTGATTCCCAGTAATGGGTTGATGGATTTAGCTTCTATGCCCATGATTTTCTTCCTTAGGATTTTTTTACGACAGTAATGAAGATATTGCCTGTTGCGCCACTTGGGCTACCGCCACCTTTTTTACTCACTGTGTAGTTTTCTTTATCCTTTACGGTGAGTTCATCACTGTTGGAACCACTCCAGGGGCAATCCCAGTAATATTCGAAAACTAATTTATCACCGTCGTACAGGGAGAAACCTCCTTCAGTTCCTGACGAGGCGTTCTCGCGTCCGCAGGAGGCAATGGTGTATGAGTCTTCGTCTTTGATAATGGTGCCATTAATTTGGCTGGGAGTTATTTCCTTGTCTTTATCTCCTGGTACATGGAACTTTCCCCACTTCAGATAAGCCCCTTCTACTTTGAAGTTTGAGTTAACAACGAATATGGTAATTTCTATCCATTGTGCATAAGCCCGAACCTTGCTTTCTTCAGTTGCAATATCTTTAGCAGTCATGGTTAAGTCCTCAGCTTGTTAATTAAGTTGCGCCTAACTACATTTTTTGCACTTATGTGCAAGCAGAGAATAGCAGTTGAATTGTTTTAATACAATTTAATTTAAATAAAAAAATAGCTGCTTTTCTATCTCCTTTATTATTCGCAACCTAACTTAAATTAATATCGTAATTACGATGTTTTTATATGAATGAATTGTCTGAATTTTTCTTGATTAGTACGAAAACTGTTTTCTGCCCCTTCAGTCATGGCGTTGGCCCAATGTAGGTCCGACCTGGTGGAATGGGACAGCGTAGTGAAGAGCACGTCACGCATTGGTGCGATCGGACCAAGCAGCTGAGCAAGCCATCGTAGCCATGCTGGCCGACGATAATCTGGGCGAGAAGCTGGTGAACATCGGCCTGCCTTTGGCCCAGTCCTCTCTGGAAGCCTTTGCGGCGATAGAGGTAACCACAATCAGTATCTGACGGTTGTTGAGCTTGATGGTGCGGTGGCAGATGCTTTGCAGATCACGTATATGCCAGATTTGTCGCACCCGGAGGAGTGGAGAGATTGAGTCTGTGCATATGGCTAGCGCAGCTCGTAGTAGGGGATTGGCCCGTTTGATAATTCAGTGGACTATCGAACAATGCCGTGTGCGCAAGTGCCACCTTGTGCAGCTAGGCTCGGATACGGCTCGTATTAATGCCAAGCTGGCTATTTCTTTAGTCAATTTGCAGTCGTCAAACTCAAAGGTCATTTGCCGGTAGGCAATCCTGCACTGAATCCGGCGCTTGGAATCACAAACTCGAATACTTCCATGAAGACTAGACCCGCTTTGGCCCTGGCATCTTGCTGCATAAAGGTCGGGATTACCTCGACCTTTATGCAGTCTGGAAAAATGGACAGCTAGCCCTGAGCTTGGTTTTTAGCCTTATGATGCTTTCTCAAACTGAATGTTGGAGATAGGCAGATGGGTGTAGCGTCAAATTATCCAGTCATATTGATTACCGGCGGGAGTCGAGGGATAGGTGCTGCGACGGCGCGTCTGGCGGCGAAGCAGGGCTATAACGTTGTTCTTAGCTATGTCGCCAGTGAATCTGATGCCTTGTCAGTGGTCGCTGAAGTAGAGGCGACAGGTCGTCAAGCTGTTGCTTTCAAGGCGGATTGCGCAGACCCGGAGCAGATTACTCAGCTCTTTGAGCAGGTTGACCAAAGGTTTGGGCGGATTGATGTTTTGGTAAATAACGCAGGCGTGTTGTTTCAGCAGTCTCGTCTGGAAGATCTCAGCTTCGAGCGTATACAACACACTTTTGCGGTCAACACGATTGGTCCCATGCTTTGTGCGCAACAGGCGGCCAAACGCATGGCTTATCGCCATGGTGGGAAAGGCGGTTCTGTCATCAATGTTTCCTCTATAGCGGCCAAGCTTGGTAGTCCAAACGAATATGTGGATTACGCCGCTTCGAAAGGAGCTCTGGAGACTTTCACAACAGGTTTCGCTAAAGAGGTGGCCCGAGAAGGGATTCGTGTTAATTGTGTTCGGCCTGGGCATATTTATACCGAGATGCATGCCAGTGGCGGCGAGCCAGACCGTGTAGACCGATTAAAGGACAGCATCCCGATGGGCCGTGGTGGCCAAGCAGAGGAAGTGGCGCGTGCAATTTTATGGCTAGCCAGCTCTGAGGCGTCCTTTATCACGGGAACATTCCTGGATGCGAGCGGTGGCAAGTAGCCATTGAGGGTGACGAGGTTTTGGGCCTTGAAATACGATGTTCTGGATAATTATAAAAATCGCATAATGTGGCTTTATGTTAAGTCGCCTGTTAATTAGAGTTTTTTATACAGTAATTTAAGCAGAGATTTCGTTGGTTTTTCAACGAGGTTTTTTAATGCTTACATTCACAACTGTTGCCACTAAAGGTGGCGTTGGCAAAACCACATTAACTGCCAATTTGGGCGGATTGCTTGCTGATTTCGGATATCGCGTTCTTTTAATTGATGCGGATATTCAGCCATCTCTAACACGCTATTACAAACTGGCTCATCAAGCTCCTCATGGCTTAACGCAAATGGTGATGTCGGGAGCACTCACCACGGACTGCATTAGTCACGTCGAATTTCCACCTGCTGAATTTGAGAGTGATCGTTCAAGTTTGAATGTGCAGGGCGGTTTCTTGCATATTGTGTGCTCCGACACTCAGCGTGACGACAGCCCCCTTCAAATCTGGTTGTCTAATCAGCTTGATCGCCTGGTGCGTATTCGGATGGCCCTAAGTAACCCGGATATTCGTGCTCAGTACGACGTCTGCATCATCGATACCCAAGGGGCAGTGGGCCACCTACAAGACGCCGCCGTCAATGCGGCGGATGTGCTTCTCGCTCCTGTAGCCCCTGATGTTCTGTCGGCCCGTGAGTTTGTTGACGGCACGATTAAACTGGTGGCTCGTCACGAATCTGCCTCCAATCTTGGCTACAAGGTGCCCGCCATTCAGTGCGTGATAAATCGTACCGAAAATACCGTCGATAGCCGCACCATGTCCAGCTTAATCCGCAACCAGTTCATTGAAATGAGCGGGCGTGTCACCGTGCTGGCCACCCAGATTCCACAAGCGGTCGCGTACAAAAAAGCCGCTACCGCTCAAGTCCCGGCTCACTGGATTGATCCGGTCAGGGCGGGCGATCACATGCACAGTTTGCTATGGGAATTGATCCCCAATCTGAGCAATAAATTCACTCCCAATCACCGCAATGAGTTAGCTCCCGCGCTAGCGGCATTGCATGTCCCTATCTCCACGTCAGACGAGCCAGACAGCCCGCTAACGACTAACTCGTAGAGCGTGCCATGTCTAAAACTCCGGAATTGCTGACCGCCAGTCAGCGTGCCGCGCAGTTGCGCATGAACGCTGAGTTGAGCTCAACATCAAGAGAGACCAGTCCCGTGTCCTCAAAAAAATCGAACTATCAAGACATTGCAAAACGTTCCCTGATGGGTACGCCTCCACCGCTAAACGCCATGGGAGCTATGACGCCCATGGATGTAGTCGATGGCAGTATCTCAAATTTGGCGATTACCGATATTGATCGGTACGAATTTGATCCGCGTACCGAAATAAACCCACTCTATGACGAGATCAAGGCGTCGATTCGGGCCAATGGCATCTTGAACCATATCAGCGTTACCAGGCGTCCTGGTCAGCCGCGCTATATGGTCTACGGTGGAGGAAATACACGGCTGCGTATTGCGAAAGAGCTTTACGAAGAGGGTGACCAACGCTTCGCACGTCTGACGGTCATCGTCAAGGTCTGGAAAGGGGATGCTCCGACTATTGCGGCGCACCTGGCTGAAAACGAGCAGCGTGGCGATATTTCGTTTTGGGAAAAAGCCCAGGGAGTGCTGTCGTTTAAGGAGCATTTCGAGAAGGAATCGGGCAAAACACTTTCGACTACAGAATTGAACCGAGAGTTGCGCCAGGCCAGTGGCCTGAATTTCGGCATGAGCATGCTGCAAAACTTCCTTTTCGCTGTTGAGTATTTAGCTCCAATAGGTCCTTGGCTCAAAATTAGTGACGTTAATCTGGTTCTTAAACCTCGTTTAACACAGCTTTTAAAATTAGCTGACAAATTCAACCAACAGCCTATTGCTGAAACAGCATTACAAACAATCCTGCATAAATATGCCGCGTTGCTTAGCCAGCAATCCGCTGCCCGTCAACTGAGTAACCGTACTAGTGCGGAAGAGGTCAGCGATCGGGATGTGCCTGCACTTTTACAAGTGGAGCAACTACTCGAAGAGGTCACCATAGCGGTTGCTGCGGCTTTGGAGGTGATTCCCGATAAGTTATTAGCCATGGCTCAGGCTTTGGAAGCTAACCCACGTATGGCGGTTGAAACCCTTACGTTGATTGAGGCGACAGTTTCAACCCCCGTAGGCCAATCGTCCGCTGTTCCTGAACAGTCATTAAAGCAAACTCCAACGCAACCTCCGCTAGGTCGAATGTTGGCCAGTGTGCCCCCGCCTATGAGTAAGCCCGACAGTTCTGGCGGTGTCTTCCTACCAGTCTCCCCATCGGTTTCGCAAAGCGTGATTATGAGCGGGGAGAGCGAAGGATTTGATCCACAGCCGATATTTACGGTGTTAGGAGAGTTTCAAAGCCTGATTGATATGTCGGATGTGCTTTTTAAAAGCGATCAGCCACAACACATCTTCGGCTTTTATCTGGACTTCCCTGCCCAAGGTATTGGGTATGTTGATGGGATTGAGCTGGAGCCAGAATTGGTCATTTATCGCCGAGCCCTCTGGAAAATCCTGGTCAGTCTCACCGGTCAGCTTGATCGTCGATTTACGCAGCTCATTCCACACGAAGCCGATGGCTTCACCATTGCTTGGAAACAGCTTTGGGAGCAGGGCGAGGAGCAGTTTCAGGAAGGAGCGCTGGAGTTACTGGGCGAGGCATTTGACCATGTCTCGCTCCAAAGCGTGAGCCTGGTATTGCGGCATGAGCAATTGGGGCCGTTGGTGACTCGTCTACTCACAGAAATGGAACGGGTTCGGACTCGTTACCCAGAGCGTCAACTGGACGGGTTTATGCCCTTGTTCATGCCGGATGTGACGGAGGAAATTTCATGAATAAGATTCCCATTCAATGCCCTGTGTTACGACGCATGTTGTTGGCCCACATTATTGAACAAATCGATGGTGGGGAGATGGATTCGCTCTTGCGTGCAGGCTACTCCCCCGAGTTTCTTGATGATCTGCGTTACCGGACTACTCGGGACATCACGAATCTGGCCAACTCACCACAGGAAATGTGGTTTTCACTGTCTGAGCAGGTCATCAGCAAAGGGCTACATTTGCTCGATATGCGTCGTGAACACGCCAAGTTACGCGAATACTTCGTGATTCATGGCGCTTCGCGTCGGATGGTGTGTGCGTACTTCAAGTTGTCCCACGAGGAGTATCGGGACTTGCGCGCTCAGCTCAGACCTGGAGGGGAGCCCGGTGGCCGTACAGCCCTACCTCCAGTCGCTGTGCGTGATGCCATCCATCGAGCTTGGTTCGATATTCAGCAATCGATGTCTGATCAACCCTGCCGAGACCGAATCTACGCCTTACACCAACAGTTTCCTGAGCTGCGAATCAGTGTACTGCAGCAAACCATTGTCGAGTTTGCTGAAGATGATGAGCTTGGTTTGGAAATAAAGCCGACGACGCCACCACTGCAAGGATAAAGCCACATGGACGAAATTATGACTATGCCAAGTACTTCTACAACTGCGTTGCATCCGGCGACTGTCCCTGCGTCAGAGCGTGAGTATTGTGGTCAGGCTCAGGGCGAGTGGGCCTTACCGTCTTCTCATGTCGGGGGCACTCAGAACAGTAAAGACGCGCCAAGGGAAGACTTTCTAGCGCAGGCGGCGCTGTTGAATTTGATGGGGCAAACGCCAATCAGCTTTCATCGTCTGTATGTCGACATTACGGGCAATGTCATCACGGGCTTATGGCTTTCGTCTGTGTTGGAACGGGTTGCTCAAGCTAAGCCCGAGGAGTTCCAGGAGGATGATTATGTGTTTCGACTATCAGCGACGCAGTGTCATCAGGTCACAGGGATTACTGCCTCTCAGCAGCGGACATGCCGACGAGATTTGATCTCATTGGGCATGCTAAGTGAACAGTCCGGACCAGGCCGTGTACCGGAATACCGCTTGCATCTGAATGTTGTCGCAGATGCCATTCTCCAAGCGTCCGCTTCATTGGCCAACTCGCTCGAGGAGGTTCATCAACAACAAGGTTCATCGTCGTCACAACCCGTTATTTCCAAGCGATACGGATGAGATGGCTATGGGTGCCGCATTAAACACCGATACAACAACGGCGTCTCTAATTGATGAGGCTATGCAGTTGCTCACCAGCCAAGGGTTTGTGCAGTACTACCCAAACCTGGCTGAGACGCTGGGCAATTTCAAAGCTGCTTTGTTTTTGGGGCATGCGCTCTACTGGGCTCGGCATACTGCCGTTCACTATAAAAATCGTGATGGCTGGTTTTTTCTGACGGCAAAACAGTGTACGCAAGCAACGGGATTGACCACCCGAGAGCAGGAGAGCGCTCGTCTCTTGCTCGTTCAACATTCGTTGATCCAGGAAAAGTTGGCTGGTAGACCGGCCAAGCTCCACTATCGTATCAACCTTGATCGTCTCGCTTCTTGCCTGGGGATCTCAGTTGTTGATCAGAAAGCAAACTGGGCGCAACTCGCACCATTGCTGAAACGCTACGTGAGCTTCTATCGGCCATTGGCGGATATTGCGGGCAATGTGGCCTCTGGCTTGTACCTATCGTATCTGCTGATTCAGCAACGGCATGTTCTTACTTACAGCCGAAGCATCGAAGGTGAATTTACGCTGTCTCAACAGGCGATTCGTAACGCCCTATGCTTGACCAGTAAAACACAACGCAATGCCCGTGATCGCCTGAAACAAATGGGTTTACTCCAGGAGGCAGGTAATCGCATACGCATTAACTTGTTGGCCTTATGCCCTTTGTTACACGGTCAGGAGCAGTACCCCCTCAAGTCTGAGTCTACCGATCAGCCACCCATTGCTGCTACACCGAAACTGACACCGGTATCCAAACCTGACCCTGTTAATAATGGGCAGAAGCCTGCGCCATCACGATCAAGCAAATTATTTGGAGCTGGCACACAGTCACAAAGGCCGCTGTTTGATTTGGATAGTGCTGGCGCAGCACGGGCAAACGCTACCCTCCAGCACGCGCTGCGTGACCCTGCCAGTATGAATCCTGGACGTCTCTTTGCTCAGGCCTCAGTCAGTCCTGGTGCAGCTTGTGGACAACTCACAAAAGCAAGCGACCTCACAACTCGCCCAGCTGCCCAAAACGCGAAACTTGATGCCCAAACCGCAAAACTAACTTGCCCAAAACGCGAAACTAAGCTGCCCAAACCGCGAAACAACAATACAACAATATCTCTTCAAACAACTACAAGACCCGCCATCACCACGGCGTCTGCAGGGGATAAGTCCAAGGCACTGGCCGAGATAGCGGGTTGTCGTCGTGATGATTTGAATTTTCAAAACGACGAGGTTGATATCAGCCTACCCAGTGTGCTTGGCAAGCAATGGCATGAGGCTGTACGGAAAGTGCTGGCCACAGCTAAACCCGAACATCGTCAGTGTTTACTGGATGAACTGGAAGGCCAGTTGCGCAATCCAGGTAAGCAAATCGCAAATCCTCCTGGTTACTTGCATTCGCTGCGTGTTGGCTTGGAATCGGGGCGTGTGCATCTGGCGTATGCACAAAGCATCGCGAGCCAGCGTGAACAAAATCGACATGCGCAGGACGCCGTCCAAGAGCACATCAAGGCGCTCAATACAAACCTAACGACTTCTCTGCCTCCAATGACAAAAGAGGAGGCTTTTGCCCAGTTGCGCCAGCAAGTGCAAGCCATGAGGAAGCAGTCATGAGGACCTGGCTGACCAGAACTTCATTCAGTAGGACATTTTGTCCTAATCCCCAACAGTTGGGAGGTAGCCCATTTTGGGCCACCGCACACAGTGTGGGAGGTGGCCCGTTTTGGGCCACTTAACAGAACACATTCAGGAGATCCTATTAATGACCAACGAACAATTGTTTATCCATCTTCTGCATAGACTACAGAAATACAGCGATGCCCTGGTTCTTCATGTACTGCTACAAGACCACGGAGATGAGCGCCGAGTTCGGACGTCCGCTACCAAGATGGCTTTGGACTCATTGCTAGGTCAAATCAACCGTCGTCAAGTTCAACGCGCCTTAGAGCGACTGGAGACGATGGGACTTATTAATGTCATGCCTCAGCCCAATTACCGCACCTTGGTCACAGTCAACAGTGACGCCTTGTTGGAGTTCCTCAATCAAGACCCTTTGAGCGGCATGTTGCCTGGATTTCGTGCCAATACGTTCCCGTTTCTGGATGCTGTCAACGCAACCCCGCTGGCAGATTTCAAGGGCTCGACGATCTGATGATGTCCATCACCACCCATTCATTTTTCTCTTCTCAGTGACTACCTATGCCTACTTCGACTGATAAGCAGCCACGACTCAAGTCCGGCGACAAGCCCGCTGCCATTCCCGCACCCAAGTCTCTTATTGGGTTCTCTACGGAGGAGAACTCCCCATTCACCGATGGGTATTCGATTACCGGCGAAGAAGCTTTGCTGGCTGCGTATATGGCAGGTCCGATGCATGAGGATGATCCTCTTTATGAACGGTATATCGAACTGGAAGATCGCAAAGATCAATTGGCTCGTATGCAGGCCAAGTTCCACACACGCAAGGGGTCTGATCCCGACGTTAAGCCTGCTGAGTTCTTCGCTATGGATGACCTGGGCTCACTGGTTGATTCAGAAGACGATCTGATGACCTTGCATACCAAAGAAGCGTTCAGGTTGTTTATGGGGCGAGTTCGTGAGCCTGGCTCGGATGTGGCACCTATTGTGGGTGGTCGCCGTGTCGCCAGTTCGTTGCGCAGCTTATGGCTGCTAACGGGCAATGACAATCCCTATGCCGATTGGTCTTTGCTGCGTCATGAGCAATCCATGGAAGAAGTGAATGAGCGGCTGCAAGAGGAGATCAAGGCTGCCGAGACTTTGCTGTCTAGTCAGCAGCAACGAGGGTTGAGTTATTCCGTCCTGAAGTCTGCACAACCGCAGTCTTTGCAGCTGGGGTTCCGATCTCCCTACGGATACAGCATCAGCCGCTTGATTGTTGATTACGACTACTTCATACGTTTGCAAAAGACCCTGGGCCGCAAGACGCTCTTAAGCGATCAGCAGATGCGCCGCTCAATCACGGAAATGACTCGCTTTATCCGTCGCGTATTCAATGAAGTCGCCAGGTTTTCACGTTGGCTCATGCAGCCAGATATTAATGCGCTGTCCCGACTGGACTTCATTACGGAACATGCTTCAGAAGAAGGCAAGCAGCGGGTAGAGTTCGTGCGCGAAGTATTCGGCATGGTGCCTGCCGATGTGTTCACCGCCAAGCTGCAACCACGGCACTCTCGACGCCGGTACACATTGACTGAGAAGGAAAGGAACCTGTTGCAGTCAGTTGGTGTGCAACTGGCTGAAGCTGAAGCAAAGCGCGCAGCCGATGAGTATCAGGATGCCGATTCTGATTTGGTGTGAAGAAAGGGTTTTGTGAAGAAAGGGTAAATGAATGGCAAAGCAGACTCGAAGTCAACGTGTCAATGTAGTTGAGTGGGCAAGGGGGACCTTGGAGAACGAAACGTGTCAGAGCGTGATTGACACAAAGCCCTTTACGGGTAGGGGCACCGCCCAGACGCTGCGCCACCATCTTACGCAAGTTGACCAGGTTGAGGCAGACATGGTCGCTCTCTGTGCTGCCACAAAGAAAGTGGCTGGCTATTCCATGTATCTGGCCGAGCACCGTCGTAAAGCGGATGGCTATATGGCTCTGCGTTGGCGAGAGATTGGCACAAGAAAGCATCTGTCATGGGAAGAGGCGCATGCAAGATATTCAGTCTTACCGACCGTGCTGCGGCAGTGGTACGAGCACGCCAATGCCCAGGCACAAGAATTCAATTCGCAACACCTCAAATTGCGCGGGCTCGTACGTGAACTGAAGTTATTGAGCCAGCAACGCAAAGTGCCCACTTTTGCTAGGCCAATTCCGAGTCGAAGTAGGGCGTGATCCAGTTAACGCAGGGCAATCCGACCATATGGTCAAGTCGTTTGTTTTTCACCGAAAGGAGTTGATATGCAGAACTTGTTTATTGGTAAGGGCAACCTGGGCGACTCACCCACCTTGAAACGTATTCCTCGTAAGAACAATTCGGGGGAAGAGTTTAGTGTGTGCAGTATGCGTGTGTATTTTGGGCGTTATGGGGTGGACCAGGCCACCGGCGAAGTTGGGCAGATTGGGGGCTTCTGGCGCGAGGTCGAGATCTACGGCAGCAAGGCCGAGGCGTGTGCACAGTTCTTGCGCAAGGGAGCTCGCGTACTGGTAATTGGAGAGGAGCGGGATTTCTTTGCCAAAGATGAGACCACGAATGCCGAGGTACAAGTCATCAAGATCGTTGCTGAGGATGTAGCCCTGCAGCTCACTCGTATTGAGTCGATCACCTACAAACAAGCAAACCGACCTTCGTCAGCCCGTGATCAGGAGGCATCGTTGGATGAGGATGTGCCCGCTTGATCAGTAAAACAGTGGCCTGGTCTACAGAAACGGAGGAAATATGCAAGTAAAGTTGGCGTGGCTTGTTACGCAGGTGTCAGTGTTAACAATGACAGTAGTTGTGATTTGTTACGTATTCAATAGTGTTCTTGAGATTGAAATCAATGGCGGCTTTCTTTTCTTGGCCTTGTGTTCGTTAATCTTAGCGGTTGTGGTTCCGATTGTGCGTTTTCTGTATCTGCTTGAAAGGGAAAGAGAATCGAGTGTTTGAGTGGGAGGCAGGCGCCCTGGTACCAGCAGGGTGCTTGCGCGGGAATGGTCCCGATTCACTAAAAAGAGGAAGAGGTGATGAAGCCTAAATATGACGTAATTCTCATTACGGGCAAAACAGGTGTGGGTAAATCTAAATTGATTGCTTCTGTATTTACCGGGGAGGGCATCTTGCTACTCGATCCCTTGGTGAACCCCATTGAAAACTGGCTGTGGCCAGATCCAAAAACAACCAAAACGATTGTTATTGATCATGCCCTCCATCTCGATAAGGAAATATTGAATGAGGTTATCGGTTGGTGTAAGTGGAAGGGCGTTGCTCTCTGGATTGCGGAGCAGAATATTTCTGAATTGAGGACGCGTGGCATTCAATTGGACGGAGAGGTTTTCGAATTAAATTTAGTCTATAAATCTGAGCGGGAAAGGGAGGGAGCTGTAAGGGATCATCGAGGCATTGCGCTTGCCAAGCAGCTTCATAAAACAAATTGTGCCATACAAGCGATCTCACCCGAGATGCTGGATACCGTACTTGATAACACAAGCACAAGAATCGTTCTCCAACCTGATAGTGCTCTAAAGGGTTCAATATGAATTACGCAGCTATGCAGGACGCATTATTTTGGATAGTTGTTTTTTTAGCTGTAATCGCTTTAATTGCAAGTCTCGTATATATTTTTTGGGTTCCAGACCCTAATCAACCGGCAGAGAAAAAAAGGATAAGGAAAGCAATACGTATCCATCCACAAGTTGAAGTCTTAGTTCGGAAAAGACTTGATAGCGGCGAGGTGGTGACGAATTTTGATTTAGACAAGATTGTTGAAGAAGTTAGCTTAAATTGCTGGAAAAAAACAAATATTGAAAGACAGCGCCAAGATGTTGGCGAAGTCTCTTCTTAATTGGTGCCTGGAGCCTTAAAAATGTTAATTTTTGGGATATCTGCGATTGTTTTTTCAATAGGTGCTCTTGCCCTAATCTATGGGCTAAGCATGCATGGCAGTGATTTAGGGCTCTTCTCTTTCAGTATTGGTGGTGTTACTTCAGCCCTCGGTTTGATTGCTATGGCTGTTGCTTCGTTTTCGGCGTTTTAGGTGCTGCCATTGAGTATTGCGCCAATCTCCCTCAAGGCCCCTGAGTTACTGATTCAAGCCGTTTTTGACGGTCGTAGGCTTGGGCTACAGCTGTTCAATATTTCAGGAATGGCTGCCCGGTTGTCCAAAGCTGGAGCATGGTGGTGTCCAGGACGGCGAATGTGGGTATTGGAGCAGGCTAACGCGGACCATGCCCTGGCTTGGTTAGAAGCGCTCTATCTGCGTGAGCATGTTGAGTTTGACGGGGTTGCTGCGCTATTAAAAGCAGCTATAAGGGCACCCGAGCCTGATTACTTTACCCAACTGCTCGACGTCCAAATTTTTGAGCTGGCCAGAGGCGACCTCAACCATGGCCAACATGCCGTCAGCTTTTCGTACGATGGGCTGTGCGTGCGTGCCATGCGTGCGCTACAGGGGAGATTTCATAAACCCGCTGCAGCGTGGCAAGTACGTGGTGACGTAGCTCACATCCAGAAGATGCTCCGTGACCTGGCAGGCGTGGCCCCTGAATTTTCGTTCGTGCATGAGCAGCCCGTCGTACTCGAAGAGCTGGTATCACCGAATGCTGACGAATCTCCCATTCAGGTTCCTGCTGCAACACCTGAGCGAGGAGATGGCAGTCCTGGTCAAGATGTAGACGGCGCGGGTTTTTTGTCTGCTGACCTGGAACAAAGTAGTTCAGTTGACATCGATGAGGCTGTGCTGGCCGCTGCTGCTGTGGGCGCGGGCTTACGAGACTATCAGATCGAAGGGGTACGTCACCTTGCTGGGCAGACAGGAGCATGCTTAGGCGACGATATGGGTCTGGGCAAGACACGCCAGACAGTTGTGGGTGCTCGCCTGGCAGCAGGGCAGGGAAGAGTGCTTATTGTCTGTCCCGCCTCTCTGCGTATCAACTGGGAGCGTGAGATCCATGCCGTGTACCCCGATGCTATTGTCGGCTTTGCAGGGGATGATCGAATCTCGACGTTATACGGCTGTCAGTGGGTCATTGCGAACTACGAACGATTGGGTGGCCTGGTACGAGAAGTCGGGTTGGCGTTCGGGGCCATGGCTATTGATGAAGCGCATTACCTGAAGGAGCATAAATCTGGGCGTACACGCAATGCCTTTGTGATGGCCACGCGTATTCCGAAGCGCTATGTGGTGACCGGTACACCGCTTCTGAATCGTGAAATTGAGTTGCACACGCTTTTGCGTTTGACGGGCCACTCACTTGGCCATATGGAGCTGAAGGAGTTCCGCAAAGAATTCACTGGATCCCGTGATCGTCGAGCTGCATTAGCCCGTGCCTTGGGCGGTTGGATGCTGCGCAGGCGAAAAGACGTGCTCGACCTTGGCGCCAAAACGCACTCGGTGCGCTATATCTCACCTAGCGAAGGCTTGGCTGCCTACAAAGAGATTTACGATGACATGAGCCTTATGGCCATGCCTAAGATCACTAAGCTGCGCCAGTGTCTTGAAACGCTTAAAACACCGTTCCTGATAGAAACGGTTGAGAGCCTACAGGCCGAAGACAAGATCATCATCTTTTGCGAGTACATGAGCACGGTCAATGCCATGCATGATGCCTTTACGGCCGCTGGTATTAAGGCTGTGCGTCTGGTCGGAGCTGACTCTGCTATCAAGCGGCAAAAGGCCATCGACACATTCCAGGATGACCCCGAGGTCCGGGTGTTTATCGGCACTACGATGGCAGCTGGTGTCGGTATTACTCTAACCGCTGCTAACTACGTGGCCTTTGCATCGATGCCCTGGACCCCCGCGCTCATGCGCCAAGCCGAGGATAGGGCGTACCGGCTGGGCCAGCAGCGCGATGTGATGGTTATCGTGCCGCTCATACCCGACACGATCGATGAGGCTGTGTGGAAGATCCTGGAGGGCAAGCGTGAGACAGAAATTGATGTCGTAGAGGCTGTGACAATGACACAAGCAAATGAAGCCGCTGCGATCACGAATGCAGCATTGCAACGATGGATGCAAGGGGAGTCCGCCGCGCTTGCTCACGCTTGAAATCTGATTAAAGCCAGTTTGACTGCTGCGATTAAATCGAGTAGGTTGATTCTGTACCGTTTACCGATTGAAAGCGGTTCAGATGTGCTCAACCCTGAAAGTGCATCGAGGCATTGCCTGGGCTTTTTACACCCTTGCGGGCAGCAACCCGCAAGGGCTGCTGCTCCTTTTTTTTAGGAGCGAATATGCTTTTAATTTCATCCTCTCCAGGGGACATTCTGATGGCCAAACTTCACCTGGTTTATGCGGACTGGGATGCCGAGGCTGGTGTTTGGGTCGCCACGTCTCAGGACGTACCTGGCTTAATCACCGAGGCACCTACGATGGAACAACTGACACAAAAGTTGGACGTAATGGTGCCGGAGCTTTTGGACGCCAATGGCGTTCATAAGGATGCCACTGGTGAGAGTTTTGAACTCATTGCTAGGCGTGTTGCACCCCTCCAACGTAGCCAAGCTTGAGATGGGTGCGAGCTATACGCCGCAGCTGATAAAAATTCTCATACAAGCAGGCTGCGTCGAAGTACGCAAAGGGAAGGGCGACCATGTTATCTGGTATTCGCCTCTTACTGAAACCCACTTTCCAGTGGACTCTAAGATATTGTCTCGACACACTGCCAATGGTGTGCTGAAACAGGCAGGGCTGCCTAAGCAGTTCTGAGGCATCCTTTGTTTTTTGGCTCACCCTTTCCGTGGGGTGGGCCATTTTTATTATTCCGGTCATTAAATGGTTGAAACGTAGAATTGACTTTGACATTGATCGCTGATAATTTACTGTCGTGAATCGCCATAAGGCACCCCACAGCGGCGTCTCAACTCTTGAAAGACGCACGTACTGATCCTCTAAGACAGTACCAGAGTACATCTTCTTCTTTGCTACCCGGACAGGGAACCCGCTTTCCCTGTCCAGGCCATTCGGCTCTTGGGTGGGTGCGTGTTCCTCCAGTCCATTTTTCTGGAGTTCACTATCATGACTAACGCTTCCACTCAAACTTCTAACCACTTCAATCTTCACGTTAACGGTGTCGGTTATCTGAACCGTATTCGTTGGGTTGAAACCAAGGGTTCTGGCCGCAAAGCAAAGCCTTTTCTTTCTTGCTCGATTTCTGCCATGCGTGGAAAGACGGACGAACCTGACTACACCTACTTTGACCTCCGGGTCTCGGGGAGTGAAGCCATCGAAATGGTGGAAAAACTCAAGGGTGATGTCGAGGCTAAACGCAAGGTTTTCGTCTCGTTCCGTGTGGGTGATATTTACGCCCATTCCTACATGCGCAACCTTCGAGATGAGAATGGGCGCACTACTGGCGAGCAAGAGCCTGCCGCACTTATCAAGGGACGGCTGTTGTTGATCAACAGTGTCACTGTTGATGGCGTTAATATTTTCCGACGTGAATCGCAAGAAGAGTCCAGCGTGGATGACACTCCTTTCCAAGAGGAGGCTCCTCTGCAGAACCCCTCGACCGATAATGAATCTTCTCAGGATGTGCCTGAGCAGGGCCAGTCTGAAAATAAAGCTCCACAGGAAAACGCTCAAGGTCCAGCAACTCCAAGGTTCAACAGCACTCCGGTGCCCGTGAACCAAGGCGCTGCGGCATATCAAGCAGGATATGGAGCAAGTAGTGCGCTTCAATACGCTGCAAACTATGCTCATCAGAGCGTTGCTTAACCCACGCCTCATCAAAACCCTCGACACTGTTCCCATTTGGACGGTGCGAGGGTTTTTTCTTCGGAGCTGCTATGACACAAAATAATCAACAGTTCTCTCAGTCTGCTTGCTTTGATCGCGAGAACCTGATGAGAGCAATCGTAAAGGCAGGGCAACGAGCTGGGATTATCCGTCAGGATCTGGAAACATGTAGTGTTGCTGAGTGTTTACATATCCTGGATTGTTTAAGTGAGCCTATGGTAAAAACAGACAACTAATTTCAGTTGGCTTTTTTCTTGAAGTCGTGATGATTAGCGACTAAACTGCTTCGGTTTTGCGAGTGTTTTCAGGTGTCACTTGAATAACCTGGTCGCCTTCGGGCACGACACGTCAACCCCTGAAACGTGAACGCTCTGTATAGAGTTGGGGTACATCTCACACGAGTACGTCCGTTGAATTGCACGTTCAAACTGGAACCTCACGTGCTCTAAAGTACTATCCGATCGCAAGTTGGATGGCCACCATTCAAGCCCCCCTGTACCCGTCCGGCGTAAGCTGAACGGGTACTTTCATTTCACACCCCACCGGGAGATCTCTTCCGGCTGGATGTGGTCTCCCTGTCTTTCTGAAGGAGATCACGATGATCCGTATAGATGGAGCGCAGCTGCGCGTAAAGCGGATTCGACAAAGTCGAAATGGTGCGTTCTGCGTTGCAGACCTCTCAACTGCTTATGGTGAGTTCAAGGTCAAAGACCCCCTCCTGGATCAGTTTGAGGAAGGTGAGTACCTGGCAACTGTGTGGATTAGTGAAATCTATCTGTCGCAATACATCGCGTTTGGCAAAGGTGTGACAGAAATTCGCGCTCGTTTGCACGATTTACAAGTTGAGAGCCAGGCCGAATTATCGACTGCTCATGAGCAAGCTGAGCCTGACCCCATTGACGAGCAAAGACCTGTACGGGTTGCACCACCTAAAAAGCCAGTTCCTCCTCCATCTACCGCAAAAGACTTTAGCCACTTTAACAAGGGTGGGAAGCCCCAGTCAGGGTCTTCGGGTTCTGGACCACAAGAGTCAACGCAGGGAGGGCACGATGGGTTGCTTGACGCAGAAATGCTCCGAGCCATTGCCAACCGAGATCCCATCAAACTTGATGCGACTGTAGAACGTGCGTTGCTACGACGGCAAGCAGCTGAACTTGGCCAACGTCATGGCTACCGTTTCGATGCGAAACAACAAATCTGGTTTGCCCAGTAAACCCTCATTTCTAAACCGCCCGAAGGTGGCGGTTTGACTTATGTTCTTGATGCTATCGAGACCATGAGCCAGACCGCACAGTGCATTGGTGCATCGTTGAATCTGGGAGGCGGCGTCCTTATGCGTCCGCAGCTTTTGCGCTAAGCCGGAGCTGGTGATAGCAAAACCAGCCACGTACCTTGCGCGCCGTTTCTTTTGTCACCAGGACCTCCATTTCGGTGACGCACACCTTGGGTTCGCCAAGGGGAGTGAGGGGGTATGAATTTTAATTTGTTATTTAAGCCCGGAACCTAGATGGGTTCCCTTGCGAGCCAGGACAATCATTCCCGGCCTTCAAGGGAAATCATCTAAGCAAACCAACGATGGTTTCAAACAGGTGCGTTCAACCCTGTAAACGCACCAAGGTGGCTTTGGCTACCTGGGTATTTGCTTTTAACCGATGCATGCGGGGTTCTCCTGCGCTTCTTATTCATCCCATGGGGACACCGTGTCCCTGGGGGCTTGGTCGTCCCCTTTTCTTAGAGGACGATCATGGCTCAACTGCATTTTTTTCCTATCACCGTGGCTCAGCGTAAGAATCTGCACTCGATCTTCAATGACTGGCTCTCTCAAGCGAGTGATGAAGGTTTTGAACAGTTCCTGGCGGTTCGACATGAGCTTGCACCTGCACAGGTGTGCTCCTTCGTACGCCTCGTTCAAGGTTGCTCCGTTCGGCAGGATCTGGCTCAACGTCTACCTGGCGATCTCAAACAACGTCTGCAAGTTCATCGTTGGCTGCGATTCGGGGCTACAGTCGTAGCCGCTTAACGTATTAACCCACCCTTGAGGGCTTTGACCCTCAAGGGTAATAGCCCTCTTTATTTTTAAAGAGGTACGGTATGTCACTACATCCATCTGACTTGTTCCTGCTACGGCAAGGTCTGGACGATGCCGGTATGAAGCAAGAGGCTGCCGAAAACAGTGTTAAACACGACATTGCCATGCTTCGCACTGAGCTGCAGCACGACATTGCTATGTTTCGCATTAAGTTGACGCATGACATTGAGGTGAGAAGGCGGGAGATGATCACCCGCGTCTGTTTTATCTTGCTACTTGTTGCTTGTGCCAGTCTGATTGGCATCGTCATAAAGGCGCATTTCGGTGCGCCGCTATGGCAAGTGCTACTGCGGTTAGCCGCTTAATATTTAATCCACCCTTGAGGGCTTTGCCCCTCAAGGGTAATAGCCCTCTTTATTTTTTAAGAGGTACTATATGCCAATGAGTCCATCTGACTTGTTCCTGCTACGGCAAGGTCTGGTCGATGCCGGTATGAAGCAAGAGGTTGCCGAAAAGGTGGCCATCGCAATGGAGGGTGCTATGGCACTCACACTTGATCAAGTGCTGGAGAAGTGGTCAGCCAAGGTTGAACACGACATTGCCGCGCTTCGCACTGAACTGAAGCACGATATTGAAGTGACCAGAAAAGACATTGAGGTGACCAAGCGGGATATGACCATCCGTCTTGGCTTGATGCTGGCTGGTTTTGCCGGTCTGATCTTAAGCGGCATGAAAATGTTCATGCTCTAGCGTTTAGCACGCGATTGTTTCCGCACACCTCGGTGTGCCTTGATGAGGAGTGCGCTCCTCCTAACTAGCGAATGTATGCCAGGTCTTTCATCGGTCTGGTGACATTCGCTTTTCTTTTGTCTTTCTATTTTCACCCCTGCGGGCACAGACCCGCATGGGTATGGCCTGCGCATTTTTAGTGAGGCCGACTATGACTGAACAGACTCAACCTGTGTGCAGAGATTCCTTCGATCTCTCGCCTCTTGCCAATGTGCTGCCGCGCTTTGAACTCGGTGTGGTTGTGGCTACACCAGGTGTTACCAAGCTGGATCAAGAAGGCACGATCAACGCTTGTGAGTACCTGGCTCGTCACGCTGTTGGTGATTGGGGGGATCTGTGCCACGAAGATTGGCGATTTAACCAGCGCTCCCTAGCGTGTGGAGGGCGATTGATGTCGTCGTATCGCGTCAATGACCAACTCCTAATCTGGATCGTTACAGAATGGGATCGATCCAGTACCACACTGACGTTGCCATCGGAGTACTGATCCTCTAACCCATGCAAACCCATCAGGATGGGTTTGCATTTTCCTCTTTCACTTTCCCGGCGGGACGATCCGTCTGGGTCTCTCGTCGTGTTTTTTTCGGAGACCCACATGATCGTTGTCCGTTATTTCACCTTACCGCTGTACACAACTGACAGAAACCGTACCGACGATCGACTGATCTGGACCGGACCAGAACCTGTTCCAGCCATGGGCGAAACAGTGATGGTCAGGTTCAACAATATTGGTGAATGCAGAATCGTTTGCTTTGCCTCACAAGGTCCGTACCTTGGGCTGCTTGTTTACCCCCTTCAACCACCCAGTTGGTGGATTTCTCAGAATGGCGAGCCTTCACCTGAAACAGCAGGCCTGGTGTTTGGCCGTGAGATCTCGCTCATTGATGGTCAGGAGGTGTGAAATGGCGCTTTTGTTCACCCGCTTGGCTCGCAACTTCGTCAAAGCCGGGTACTACCCGACCGATGACGAGACTTTGCAGCGGATTCAACACTTTCTCATGCCAGCATCAAGACCAATGCGATTGCTTGACCCATGTTGTGGGGAAGGTGCGGCGCTGGCTGACATCCGTTTTGGCCTACAGGAGCGTGCTGGTGACGCTTCAGTAAGCATTGAAGCTCTGGGTGTTGAGTTTGATAAAGAACGCGCCTGGCACGCGAAAACCCTCTTAGATAGGGTTATTCACGCGGATATTCATGACGTCGTGGTTAAGGCGCGCAGTATTGGCCTACTGTTTCTGAATCCTCCTTACGGATTTGGGATCAGTGATGCGGCGAACCTGGCAAACGCTGATTCTGACAAAGCCGAACGTCTGGAGCGTACGTTCTTAAAGAAAACGGCATCATTCCTGGTTGAGGGTGGGGTACTTATCTACATCATTCCGTACTACGCCTTAGATGCTGAGATTCGGACATTTTTGGCCCGTAATTTCGACAATTTACGGTTCTTTATGGCCCCTGAGCAGCAATTCAAACAATGTGTCATTTTCGGGACCAAAATCCGAAGCACACATCCACGTAAAAGCGTTCTTGACTGGCTTGCGCAGGCTCAGGCCGGAGAGTTCGTAGATCAAGTATTGCCAGAGGTCTGGGATGATGAACCCTACCAGGTGCCAGCAGCTGATGCGGAGCTTGACTTTCATGCTGTGCGAATCGATGCCGCTCAATTGAAAGACGAGCTCAATACATGGAAGGCGAGTCTATTGTGGCAAGGCTTTGATGCTCATTTCTCTCAGGTGCGGACCAGTCACAGAAGACCGCTTCGTACGATGACTCAATGGCACCTAGCGCTTGCGCTGGCGGCCGGCCAGGTGACTGGCTGCATTGAATCGAAAGACGGCCGGATTTTTCTGATAAAGGGGGATACCTTTAAGAAGAAAGAACGTATCCAGAACCTGGAGGTGGATGAGAAAGGGAATGTCTCAGAGACCATCACGATGCTGGATAAGTTTGTGCCTACGATCAATGCGATTGAATTTACTGCCGATCATCGGCTTGGTCAGATAGTTAAAATCAGCTGATGCTTTATTCCTCGGTGCCAATAGTTGGCGCTATTCACCCTTCATTAGAAGGGTTCCTCAAGGGGCCTGGTCCAGGTCATTTGGGGAAACCTTCTCATTAAGCCAAAAGGGGTTTCTATAGGTGCGTTCAACCCTGTAAACGCATCAAGGTGGTCTTTGACTGCCTGGGTAGTTTTTCTTATCTGCTGCAGTCATGCATGGCATGTCAGCAGCCTCGTCTTATCCCTTGGGGACATCCGTCCTCAAGGGGCCGGATGTCTCCAGCTTTTTGGAGATACCCCATGTCTTCTTTCACTCAGTCGATTTTACCCATTGAGCCGCCTGTATTCGCTCAGGCAGCGCTTGAACCCGCGCAACTGCATGTTGCTGATGCGCATGGGCACTACGTGTTGGCGACTCCAGGCCAGATATTGGAGGCCGCACGTGAGGCGATTGTGTCTTTAGTGCCTTCGGGAACTCCCATGTCAACGCCGAGCATTGCGGAACGCTATGCCGTCGCTCGTTTGGCTGGCCTAGAACACGAGGTTTTTGCTGTCTTCTTTTTAGACAACCAGCTTCGCCTGATCCAGTATCGGGAATTGTTCCAAGGCACCCTGAATCAAACGGTTGTCTATCCTCGTGAGGTCGTTAAAGAGGTGATCAAAAACAATGCTGGCGCGGTCATTTTGGCTCATAACCATCCAAGCGGAAAGTTAGAGCCTAGCCAGGTAGACCGCCAACTTACTGAGCGGCTGAAAAAAGCATTGGAGCTGATCGATGTAAGGGTTCTGGACCATTTGATCGTCGGGCCTTCAGCCGACACAACTAGCTATTCGTTCGCTGAGCACGGCGACCTGTAACTTGCGTCATTTCTTGTTTGTTTAGCCCGCATTTGGGCGTTTTTAACCTGTACCCATGGGGTCGCTGCGGCCCTTATGGGGCGTTGCGACTCATTTTCTGGAGTTTGTCATGAGTCGTCATTACTTTGAAACCACCTATAAAGATCATCCCGTTACCGTGCTGTTAGGTTGGGATAGGGCTTTGGGGCATTATTTTTTGGTCATCGAAAAGCAGGTGGATTTTGTGGATCCGGATGTGACCGGGTTCGATGATCAGTATCTGTATAGCAATCTTTATGAGTCCAACCCATTTGGTTTGAGCCTGGAGCATTTTAAAGCGGTGTTGCACCGGCTCAAAATCACTGTGCCAGCAAATATGTTTACTGAGGTCCAACGCGACTCCTGGAACAACGTGGGGAATCGAGACATCACCCATCAAGCTGACGGCTCATTTGCCGTGCGCTCGGCTTGACCATCTCTCTAAACGACGCGGCCTGGCCTCTTCCTCCATTTTGCGAGGAAGGGGCCAGTCGCATAACTATGGAGCTCGGTGATGTACCAAGTAGAGGAGTTTCCTGAAGTCTGGGCAGATGCCTGCATCCGAGAGTCGGACGGTCGCTTTTTGTTCGTTTCACTGTATGGACGTGATGGATCGCTGATGCAATTCATGGCTGCGATGCAGTTGGGCAATAAGGAAGGCGGTATACAACGCTTTCACTTGCTCGGCGATGATGGCCAGCGCCACTTGGTGGAGGTCGGCGGTGTGGATCGCTTAGGCAAACACACCGGCAGATTGCCTAAACAAAACCTGTTTGGGCCTCTGGGGCAACTGTGGGTATTTGACAAGAATCTACAGGAGCCAGACCGTGCCAATCGAATCGGTTGGGCTCTTCACTACTCAGCAATGAGCGACCTGGCCAGCCTTAAAGAGTCTCAGGAGCATGATCTCGATGATCGTGCCTGGCAACTGATTAAAAGCTTGTCGCCGGTGGCTCTTTTAGACCATTGGCGTGTAGAAGTGCTGGCGTGGTGCCGCGATAAGCAAGCTGTGCAGATAATGGGCAGCGATCTATATCCCACGCTTGGCCCTGTCAAGGCAGTTCGGGTGAGCCTAAGTGAGCATTTTCTTGATTTCATCTCTGATGGGGTCAGGGTAGGGCGCCTACGTTTGCAGTTGTAGTTTTTCTAAGCTGATTGGCTGATTTTCGGATCCAGCCTTTTCTACATTTTCTTCTAACCCATGCGGGGAGCAGCCCCGCTGGCTCCCCGTATTTCTTTTGTGGAGAGCCAGTATGGGCGCTATACATCCCCAGCTAGATACCCCAGAGCAAGATGCCGATGATCTGCATATGCCTCTGGCCAATTTTATTGATCAGTTTGGTGAGGGCTTGTTGGAGCAAGTCCGTCGCCAGAACCCGCCTATTTACGATCCGGACCTGGACACTCAAACTCCCGTTTGGTGTGCGCGGCAACACGTTCTGGAAAATCTGACCCGTAAGCCATTTGAAGCCCAGGCCCATGCTGTACACGCCGTTGTGAAGCTGTTGTTGGATCACAATGAACCGGCAGCGGTACTCAATGCGGATATGGGCACGGGCAAAACCATGATGGCCATATGTGTTGCGACTTTGATGCAGAGTACGCATCCACGTACCCTGATCGTTTCGCCGCCTCATCTAGTCTACAAGTGGCGACGTGAGATCCTGGCCACCGTCCCTGGTGCTAAGGTTTGGATTCTGAATGGGCCAGATACGCTACGCAAACTGTTGGCGCTACGAAATGCCCTGGGTTTGAAAACCAGCAAGCCAGAGTTCTTTGTGCTTGGGCGTGTGCGTATGCGCATGGGGTTTCACTGGAAACCGGCATTTTTGACTCGCCAGGTATTGCAAGATGGTCAACGGTTTAGGTTTGCTTGCTGCCCTGATTGCATGGAACCCATCGAACGTGAGAATGCGGATGGTGAAATGATGCCGCTCTCCGCTGAGGCGGCCGCACTCATGCTTGCTGACAGACGCTGCAAATGCAGCCACTGCGATAGCACGCTTTGGACGTTGATTCGTGCAGGTAAGCGTATCGACTCCATGCACGATCTGGTGTTGGGTGCCTTGAAGCAAATGCCGACGATCGGAGATAAAACCGCTCGCAAATTGCTCTCGATCTTTGGAGAGGATCTGCTTGGGGGAATGCTCGACGATAACGTCTATGAGTTTCTCAACCTCATGGATGAATCTGGTGAGCTTGTTTTCTCCGATCGGCAGGCCATGCGTATGGAGCGATCCCTCGCGTCCTTTGAGTTCAGTATAGGGGAGGGGGGCTATCAAGCCACTGAGTTCATCAAACGCTACTTGCCTCGTGGATATTTCGGTCTTTTGGTTGTAGATGAAGGCCATGAATACAAAAATGAGGGCTCAGCCCAAGGCCAGGCCATGGGCGTGCTGGCCAGCCAATGCCAAAAAACACTGCTGCTCACTGGGACACTGATGGGGGGCTATGCCGATGACTTATTTCATCTTTTGTGGAGAATAAATCCGACACAGATGATTCAAGACGGCTTCAAACCTGCTCGTAATGGGTCAATGGGAAGCGCAGCTATGGCGTTTATGCGTGAGCATGGCGTGCTCAAAGACGTGTACAAGGAAAGCACTGGTCCATCGCACCGTACCGCTAAAGGTAAGCAGATGACGGTACGGACCAGTAAAGCTCCTGGCTTTGGTCCGGTTGGCATTATGCGGTATGTAGTGCCGATCACCGTTTTCTTGAAGTTGCGCGACATTGGCCAGAACGTCTTGCCTGACTATGACGAACACTTCATCAACGTACCAATGAGCCAGGCGCAGGATGAGGCCTATCAGCGCATGGCAAAGCACCTGGTGTACGAGCTCAAGAAGGCGTTGGCCCAAAAGGACAATAGCTTGCTTGGGGTTGTGATGAATACGCTACTGGCTTGGCCAGAGTGCTGCTTTCGCCCAGAAACCGTCCGGCACCCTCGAAGTAAGGCAGTCTTGTTTTCGCAGGGCCCTGTTTTTCAGGAGTCTGAACTTACCCCCAAAGAGCAACAGCTCTTGGACCTCTGCAAACAGGAGAAGACTCAGGGAAGGAAGGTGTTGGTGTACTCGATTTACTCGGGAACACGTGACACCACCGCTCGGCTCAAAAGCCACCTTGAGATGAACGGCTTCAAAGTTGCTGTGTTGCGTGCTTCAGTCGATGCGGCTCAACGCGAAGACTGGGTTGCTGACCAGGTGGAGCGGGGTATTGACGTTCTTGTCACCAATCCAGAGCTGGTCAAGACTGGCCTGGATCTGCTGGAGTTTCCTACGATTGTGTTCATGCAGTCTGGTTTTAACGTCTACACGCTAATGCAGGCGGCCAGACGGTCATGGCGGATTGGCCAGAAGCATCCAGTCAAGGTCGTGTTCTTGGGCTACTCAGGTTCCAGTCAAGTGGAGTGTTTAAGGCTGATGGCCAAGAAGATCGCTGTTACACAGTCAACGTCAGGGGATATGCCTGATTGTGGTTTGGATGTTCTGAATGATGCCGGTGACAGCATTGAAGTGCAGTTGGCTAAGCAGTTGTTGGCCAACGCGTAGCATACTTTTCCTTACACTTTGCCCCTCAATATGAACTGTACCCCAAAGGTTGGACATTGATCCAACCTTTGGGGGGGGCACGATGACTCCAGTGCCGCATTTCTCTGGACTACGCCAAGGCTTCACCTTCGTCGGGCGGCAACTTCGGTTGCATATCGACCAGACTTGGTACCGGGTGGATCTGCTGTCCTTCCATAGCAAGCTGAGCTGTCTGGTCATCATCGACCTGAAGCTGAGCAGTCTGACTCATGCCGATATGGGGCAGATGCATATGTACTGCATGCTTAGGATCATGGGACCTACCCGGACGAGAACCCGCCAGCTGGCCGGATCCTGTGCGCTGACAAGGGCCATGCTTTGGTGCGAGATGCGTTGGACGGCTTGCCGACCAAGGTGATGGCAGTAAACTATCGCACCGTGCTGCCGGATGCCGAGTTGCTACAAAAAGAGTTGGAGAACACGCGGCGTCTGCTCGAATCGCGCGGAGCCGCTTTCGCTCAAAAATAACAAAGTCTCTACAGTGGATCATGACACGGCTCAGAACCAATGAGAACGTAAAATTAGGTGGTGAGAACAGTGGGCATGCGAATCTCTTGAAAGCCGCTCGCAACCAATTTAGGCCGTAGTTCAGATAGCGAATTGGCCGGAACGCCCAGCCACAAGAGATCCCTGGCGCGTGTCACCGCGACGTATCCTATGCGTCCGACCTCTGAGGCCACTCCGTCTAGCATGGCCGTGACATGTTCTTTGGTTGCGATGTAGAGAACAGCGTCCAGGCTCTCGCCTTTCGCCTGATGAACTGTATCCACACGGATTCTGGCGGCATTGGATGCCGCCAGGTCCGCGGCAGCGGCAAGAGGCGCATTGGGCAATTTCGTCTTGGCGAGTTTCCTGCCTATGTTGTCAACAGGCTTCAAGCCATGGTCCTTCTCCAACGTAGCCAGCAATGCCTTTACCCTGGTGAGCAACAGTGGATGCCATTCGGTGTGCGCCTGCAAGGAAGCAGAAGGTAGTCCCGCGTCCGAGTTTCGCGTGAAACGCCAAATGAGACGGCGCAACGGTTGGGCTTCGGGATAGCGCGCGGGCTGTGTGACGGTAGCCACCCACCCCTTGGGCAAATCGACGAGAAGACCAGCAATGCAAACGGCGACGCCTTTGAAGGCCTCGACGTAGTCCTGCTTCTTGTCACGGGCGATGGCGGCCTGGACAAAGCCTTTCACAGTTCCCTGTCCTGCGGGAGAATCGTTACCGGCCAACTTATTGGCAAGGTCACGGCCACGACAAAGCACGGCGGAACGTTCGGCCATCAGCCCCGCCGCGATGACGGTGGCTTGGAATGCGTGTATCAGGTTGTCGCGGTCAGCCGTCTTATAGGGGATGAAGAACGCGCCATGTTCAGTTGCCGGGGCGATGCGATCTGGATCGTCGCTACGGGCTGACAGCTTATTCGCCAGTTCGAGAATCGGCGGTACGGACCGATAATTGCGGGTCAATTTCAACCCAGTGACGCCAGTACGCGCCCCGTATTGCGACAAAAAACTTCCATTGGCTCCTGCAAATTCGTAGATGCCTTGGTTGGGATCTCCGATGAGCGATACCTGCACGCCTGCATTGATGAGTTGTTCAAGAATGGCCTGATGGAGTGTGCCAATGTCCTGCGCTTCGTCAATCAGGATATGCGGATACCGGCGCGCCAATGCGCGGAGAATAACCGGCTGTTCCTTAAGTGTGCGATAACACCAGTAACGACCAAGATTGTGAGTATAGGCACCCGCCTTCCCCAGCCGATGGACGATCGCAGAGGCGTAGTCGTGGTTCAGTTCCACCACTTGGTCGTTATTCGCGTAGTAGAAGTAGATGCCGGAGTCACGCCACCCGACCTGCATGGATGTGATGCCCACAGGGTAGTTTCCTGGCTTGAAAGTGAAACCGCTCAGGAACGACTCGCCTCCGGTGGCAAGAAAGGCCGCTTGTGTTGCCTGCATGGTCCGGTAGGCATGAGGATGAAGCACATGGCGTGTGATGAAACCGTCCAGCGTATCAATGTCAACGCGGTGGCCGCCAGGACCGACCGACACTTCAAGGGCCAAAGACTGATAGCTCTGTCGGAACGTGTCCACAGCGATATTGGAGAAGGACAGCAGCGCCACTCGGCCACGATGGCTACCAAGCAGCCGGCGCATCTCCGCCAGCCGACGTACAGCCGTATGTGTCTTTCCGCTTCCAGCACACGCGATAACCGACATGGGGGCCAGTGGTGCGTTGATGATCGCTGACTGCTCAGGGGAAGGTTTTGTCATGGGTGTGCGGGTGCCTTTTGGCAAGCATGCTTGATGGCGTTCTGTATGTACTCGGGTACGACACACGTCCCGCCGTCGGCCAACACTTGCGCCAGGGCTTGGCCGAATCGGCCTTTCTGGACATTGTTCTGCTTGCGTTCAAACATGCCGCTAAACAAGATACGCGCCTTTTCGGCATCGCCGCTTGCCGCATTGACAGAAGCCTCAACGGTCTTTCCGATCTGTGGATGAAGCTCCTTGAGCGCCTTCAGCATGGCAGAGCGATTGGCTTCATGCAGCGCCAGGTCGTACTCCAAGGTCTTCACGCCATGGAAAACCTTCACGAGGGCATCTTCGTTTGCCTTCATCTTGGCCGTGTTGTCGGATACGTTGACAACCGCGCCGAGGCCCGGATATAGCGCTTGCGGCTCGTCTCCGTCAGCGGGCGTATCCATAGGGTCTGCATCGGTGATAACGGAAACGGGGATCTTTAATGCCTGTTCACCAAACAGCGGAAGAAAGGAATCGAAGTTCAGGCCCTCAACGCTAATCAGGCTGACGCCATGCTCGCGCAGTTTGTACCCAGATTTTTCGGCCAGTACGCTGACCAACATCAGTTCGGCGGCGCCTTCAACAAAAATGACTCTGCGGGCAAAGAAAATCTCCGCGCGTGTCACGTCAAGGTAGCGCTCCAGTTTTTCTCGCTTTCCTTTCTCAAAAGCTATGTCGCGGGGGAAGAAAGTTTCAACTGCTTCACCGGTGTCCACTAGGCAGGTCAGGCTGCTGATATTAGCGATACTCGCGAAATTAGGCGAATGACTCGTAACGAAGAGCTGAACCGGCTTCTCGCCATCGGTGGCCTTCAGCGTCTCCAAATAGCTCAGCAGGACGGCTTGAAGTTGGGGATGCAAATGGGCTTCGGGTTCCTCGACGATGAGGCCTCGATAGCTTGATTCCGGGTTCTTTGCAAGTTCGCTCAGCACAACCGCCATGAAAATCAGATTGTTGAAGCCAAGGCCGTTTTGTTCGATTTCGAAGGCATCAACCAACAGTGAAAGGCGAGAGGCCAATCGTTGGAAATCGCTTCCGCTCAACCCCAATTCCAGAAGTTGAGCAAGTTGGGGGCCGAGCATGGTGTCGTGTCGCCCCTTAATTGCAGTATGGGTGTTGATTATCGGCGTATGCTTTTTCAGCTCTTCATCGAGCTTCTTCAGTGCTTCGTTGATGTCGTTGCGTCCGGTGTCGTCGGATAGCAGATGGAACAGTCGGGCGAGTTGGCTGCTGCGACTGGGTTTCAGACCTTGGGATGCATCGCGCAGCGGTGGCAAGTACACCCCGCGCAGATTTTCCATCATGTCTGTGGTCAGACCCACATCTTCATGATCCCCACACCAGCGTTTGGCGCGTAGCCGACCGACCTTATCAGCCTCCGCGTACCGAATGGAGATGTGTGCCTCGGCCTTGCCTGCGGCGTCGATTTTTAGCGCTGGAAGAAAGTCAGCCTCATCGTCGTCGTCAAGACCACGAAAGACGTACTGAAAAGTGATGTCTCCCGCCGGTGTCCCTCCATGACGCCGGTGGACGTCGTCAACGTCGAGGCGGGGATAGGGTTCGTCATGTCCCGCTAGTAGTGCGCGGAGAGCGTCGACGACAGCGGTCTTTCCAACGTTATTTGCACCAACCAAGACGTTCAGGCCGGGTTGGAACTCCAGAACTGCTTTTTGTAGCTTTCTGAAGTTTGAAATCGTTAACTGTGCTAAATGCATGTAGCCCCCCCAACTTATTCTCAAATTGTTATCTTTACATCGTAGCGCATTAGCATTCACTGCAAATGTTGGAAATGACCAAAAATATTCTTGATGCTTGGCTTTCACCATTAGGAGCACTGGCAATCCTTGTGCTTCGTGCCAAATCAAAGCCATTCGGCGTTGATCCCTGACGCTTTCGGACTGGATCGTTGGCTGGGCCTACGCGTGCTGCGCCCTCGCCAACGGCGGGGGTGTGGCTGAGTGGGGTGTAGGCGGTCTGGCTCTTCCTTTCAGCGTATCTTGACCGTGACGCTGCGCTGCACGTGCAGGCGTATTGCGAGGCGGTCGATGCTACGACGCTGGTCCCGCATATGCTGGAAGCGTTCTTGGCGGGAGATCGGGAATTCAGGAAGGGAATCCGGCAGAAGTAACAAAATCCGAACGACGCTTTATAATGTCCGTGATCGGCCAGAAGCGGACGGTGGTCAAGTCGCCTAAAGCACCCGAATAATGCCATTAGTACTTTTGAATGCTTGAGGGGTTTAGCGGAATAACTAGTACTGGATGTGGCTTGGTAGCATCCGATAATTAAATTTAAAAAAACAATGGGTTGCGAGTTTTAAACCGTATCGAGAAGGCATATTAAATGGGAACTTCCATAGAACTCTGCATTGGCAACGTTTCTCTATCGTACTCCAAGAACTTCATGGGGACGGATTACGGTTTCTTGTTTCAGGAGGCGGACCTCTTTCGTCGCAACACGGACTCGATAGATTATGGTTATTACGAAGAACATCCAGAAGAGGAAGGGGAGCTTGACGAAGCCGAGGAACTTTTTGCTAGAACGCTTTCTAGCATCTTGCCTCGTCTTGATATACTCGGCTTCACCCTTGAAGCCGCACGCGCCGAATATCAAGCGGTGATCGCGGAAGCGGTTGAAATTGACAGTTATGGCAAGTTAGAAGAGCAAAAAGGCGAGTATCTCACGTTTGAAGACTTCTGCCGTTTAGCTTGCCGCCATCCGATAAGCGATCTGAAAAGCGGTTATGTCGAGTGGGAAGCACCTGAACGAGACACTCTTTCACAGGGGCGGTTTGCCGCTGAGATCGACATATTTGAGCGAATCCCCACGACCGAAAACTCTAGTTCTTATTGGTCCGAAACTAGCTTCCTTTCTGCGAGAGTTTGCATTCTGAGTGCTGAGTCAATGCTTCAGATCTTTGCTCTGAATGCAGCCAATGCTGAGGTCGAAGTCACATGGGTGTTCGGCCCTATTGTTCATGCCGGTTGGGTTCAACGTGAGGCATTCCAGCCGTGTGCACGGCAAAAGCAAAAAATCCTGATCGCAACCGAGGGCGCATCTGACGCACGCATCATTCGGCGATCGCTCGACATCCTCCGACCGGAGGTGGCAGATTTTTTTCATTTCGTGGATGTCGATGAACGCCATCATTTTTGGGGAACCGGCAATCTCGTCAAATTCGCAGAGGGGCTTTTGCGAATTGAGGTTCTCAATAAGGTCTTATTCGTTTTCGACAACGACGCGGAGGGTGTTGATGCTTTTCGCAAGCTCGAAAAGCTGAAGCTACCTGCGAACATGCGAGCGATGCTCTTACCCAATCTTGAGGAATTTGGAGAGTTCGCCACCCGGGGGCCGGAGGGTGTTAGCGTTTCTGATATCAATGGACGAGCCGCCGCGATTGAATGCTATCTCGACCTCGGTTTGGATCAATATCCCGCCCCTCAGGTCACATGGAGCAACTTCAAAAAGGACATCGACGCATGGCATGGCGTGTTAGATTTCAAAGAGTCCTATTCAAAACATTTCTACGATCAGCCCGACGATCTGTTACGAAGCGGCAGCTACGATGTTTCTAAGATATTGAAATTACTTGATGCACTGATCCAACAGGCCGGGTTGGTAATTCAGATGGTTTGACGGATAACCCTTGCTTCCCTCCCTGACGCATCTCAGATTATTGACTGACAAGGCTTTTCAGCCGAAACGCCAAGGCGCAGCTGAACTTGGTTGTTCCTAAACGTCTGCTTCTTCAAACCAACTACTTCCGCGTAGGGTCGGTTTCAGCTCCCGAGCTTTGGCTACAATCGACTAGCAGCGGAAGTTCAAGGAGGTGCGTGATAGCGGACACTCGCTCCATCCGTATGATTATTGATTGATAAGGAGACTGGTATCTGGAAATCTCCATGTCATTAAAGACCTTTGAGGCGATCTAATCGTTTCCGCTATATTAGCAATAGCTCGGCAGGTTTCTATCCTGAATAACTATTGACCCCTTTCCCTTCGGACCGTTAAATAATGAAGAAGCCAAAAAGAAAGTTCATGTCCGAATTTGCTGTCAATTTGTTTACGTCGCGTTGGCTACTCACTCCATCCAGTCAAATCACATCCGACGGAGTAATGTCTGATGACGAGGCTGAGGTTTCGAAGAACTGCCACATTTACCTAATCTGCGAGCGACCCGCTCTGAGTTTTGAAAAAAGCACCTTCTCCTACGAAGGAGGAAAGTTAACTGGCAATTTAATTCACAGAATCGAAGGAGTTGAGTACAAGACTCCTTTTGAGCAAGAATTTGCTCTGCTCGACGATGCCATCGAGTTAAGGCTCTCCAGCTATCCGCACAGAGAAGTTCAGACTTTTAATCACAAAGGTGAATGCGTTCGACACCTGCCAGCCAACGTAGTCAGCTTCAAACACTATCATCAAGAACCCGATCACCCCTTTAGAAAATTAAAAGTACTTTATGTAGGTCAAGCTTTTGGTGGCGGGAATAGAACTGCTATGGATCGACTGCGAAGCCATGCAACTCTTCAGAAAATCTTAGCGGAAGCGAGCTATGACGCACCTGACTGCGAGATCATGGTCTTAATGATTGAATACGAACATTACCGCGTTATTAGCAACATGGATGGCAGGGCCAAGGAGGCAATTCGAGACGAGCGGGACAAAAAGCGATTTATCAGCATCATTGATAACCCTCTCAAGAAGGGCCAGCAGATATCCCTAGCAGAAGCAGCGCTCATCAGGTATTTCCAACCGAAGTACAACAAGATTTACAAGAAAAAATTTCCATCCCGGGAACTTAAGGTTTTAGCGCAATGCTACGAGTACGACTTCTCAGCACTAGTTGTAGAAATCAACACGGACGAGCTAGGCCTATCTTTATACTCAGATACTGTGCGGCCTGAAATGCATCACATCTCCAATATTGATCTAGTTGATCATGAGCAGAGAGCAGGCTTCTTTCATATGGCTCTAGGTGATGGAGTCAATGTTAGTTACGCACCGGCCATAGGTAGCCTTCAAAACAAAGAGGGCTAGGCTCTTTTTATCCTTGGACTAACTGTCGGCTCAACGCTGACGCGGACACGGCCTATGCCTTTGGCATTCTCAAGGTCAGTGTCGGAGCCCTCAGATTTCGGCACCAGAGCTAGTTAGCCTGAGCGTTCCTGAACATCTGCGTCTCCCACTAGCCAACTTCCGCTTTGGGTCGAAAGCGGAAGTCTTCCTTTGCACTTGCTGTTGTGCCGTGTCTTTTTCGTGCGCGAAAGGATGGGATACTATGACGAACAAAGCATGCAAGCCTATTGCCCCATATATGGTTTCTAGCCCTCCGTGTTTTCCATGAGAGGCTTGGCACCGGTTATTTTTTGGGCGATCGATAATATAAATCCCCAGAGAATACAGGTGGTGATCGAAGCACAAGCACCGGCCTGTCAGCTATTTCCAGACGTCAATTATCTGGCCCCAATCTGTTGTGTACGCCGGTGTCATGCGTTCTTGCTTCATCTTCCACACAGCATCAACTGGTGCAAACGAGCTAGCCGCTGAAATCGTGCTGCGACCGTACCGTTGATTGATGCCATCCAACACTGACATCAGAGCAGGCTTATCGGATGTATTCGGCACTAAGGAGGAGGAAAACAAGCTGCCCTGTGCGCACGCTTGTTGCTGCGAGGAAAGGTCCAATAGACAAATCCCGGCTTTTGCGTATTTGAAGCCTTCGCGATAGATTTTATGCAGCCCTTGCAGCGCAGCTTGCACTAGGCTTGCTGTGTCATCTATAGGTCTCAATAGACGTACCACCGTCCCGCCGGAGTACTGTGGATCATCCCGAAAATAGCTGGTGCGAATAAACACAAGAATTGACGTCGTCACGCCATCTTGAGCCCGCAGCTTCTCAGCTGCGCGGCTCGTGAATGTGCTGACCGCCTGCTCCAGGTCTTGCAGCGCTAGTACTGGGCGTCCAAAGGATCTTGAGCACATGATTTGCTGCTTCTCAGCTGGCATGTCCTCCCATTCCATGCATTGCTCCCCTGCCAACTCACGCGCTGTCTTGGCTAGGACGATAGAGAACCTGTCACGCAAAACACGCCAGTCAGCTTGGGCTAGATCGGCTGCGGTATTGATATGCAACGCTTGCAGCTTGGGGGCCAGCTTTCTACCTACTCCCCAAACATCTTCAATGGCTACATGGCGGATTGCACACATCAGCTCAGCAGTGGCCAAGCCGGACAAATCGCAGACTCCCTCCAACCGCGGCAGCTTTTTGGCGAGGTGATTTGCTAATTTGGCCAAAGTCTTTGTGGGTCCTATACCGACACAAGTAGGAATTCCAACCCATTGGCGCACGCGTTGACGGATCTCACTGCCGATCTCCCGTCCAGTACCGGAGACGCCCGTCAGATCAAGAAACGACTCATCAATCGAATAGATCTCCTGGCGTGGCGAGAACTGTCCGATGACGTTCATCATTCGATTGCTGAGATCACCGTATAAGTTGAAATTGGCGGAGAGGGCGACTAATCCATGGGTGTCAGCAAGGTGTTTGATTTGAAACCAAGGAGCACCCATCGCGATACCAAGATTTTTAGCTTCTTGGGTCCTAGCGATGGCGCAACCGTCGTTGTTTGAAAGCACTACAAGTGGCCGCCCTTCATACGCTGGACGCATTGCACGCTCACAAGAGCAATAAAACGAGTTTCCATCGATGAGGGCTATGCGTGTAGATGGCCTTTTAGTGTCCATGTGACAACTCCCCAGACTGCTAGCTCTTGACCGTCACGGAACTCGATATCAGTAAATGTCGGGTTCGCTGCTTGCAGCTTTACTCGACCTGCTCGACGAAATAGACGCTTGATTGTGAACTCACCATCAATAACCGCGAGCACAATATGACCGTGTTTTGCCTCTATAGAGCGATCGATTACAACATAATCGCCTTCATCTATTCCGGCATCTCGCATCGAAGGTCCGCGGACACGCATGAAAAAAGTAGCGTCGGCTTGTTGAACAAGCAGCTCATTCAAATCCAGGCGCTTCTGTGCATGATCTTCGGCAGGACTGGGAAACCCACACTGAACTGTTGTTGGTGTAGCCCAGACGTGTATCGGTAACTGTGAAAGAGGGATAGGTAGCATACTGTTCACGCCTAAATACTGTATAAATAAACAGCAATTTAGCAGGATGCAAGGTAAATGTCACTTCCACAGAGTGACTGCCTTGGAGGCGAGTTCAATTGTGTTGTTGAACTAAGATTGACAAACCTCACAGCGATCCCGTACATTTGTACGCAATACCGGCATTTTGCCGGGTAACTGGAGATTTGCCGTGGGAAAAACTGAACGACTTGAAATACGACTAGATGAAGAACTCGTCGAACGCATCGACACCTGGGTGGACGAAACAGGCCAAGCCAGTTCTCGCTCCGATGCTATCCGTCAGCTCGTGGACATCGGACTCAGCACGATGACGGGTAAGAGCATTCACCTCACGGATGGGGACAAATTGAACTTCATGATGCTGCGGGACATTATGAAGCATCTGAAGATCAAGGACTCCGAAACCGACGCCGATTTTATCGCTGAGACCATCTATGGGGGACACTACTGGGCACCAACGTGGGAAATGCAGGGGTTGTTCCATACACACACGGATCGACCCGCAGACGTGGCTCTGGTAGTCGATATCCTTGATATGTGGGACTTCATTGAAGCCGCCGTTAAGAAGCTTACGCCAGAGGAAACTGAGCGCCTGAAGGAGGCGCATTATGGTTTCCTGCCCCAGTTTGCGGGTTTCGACGGCAATAACGAGATCTCTTTAATGAGCATTGCCCAATTTCTCGTCGAAAAAATGGATCGCTTTTCCCGTTTTAAGGGCCGGGACTTCAACTCGCACAGTCCTACCGCTGCTCGCTATGCCCGCATGAGCAAAGCGTTCAAACCGATCCGGGCAACTCTAGGCTTTGGTCGAGACTTTGGCGTTGACCAGATCATCGAGTTGCTCAAGGTCGAGGGCTGAGTAGGACGCGAGGATGTACTGGTACGGACAGCAGCATTTCGACAATTAGATCGGGAGGGGATAATGTCTCCTCCATGCAGACCTTTGCTTTTCTGGTTTTGGCTAAAGAGGGGCAGAAATGGATCTTGAACTGTCCCCATTTTGAGCATGGATAACTACGGCCTGGCACACCGCGTCAATGGTTGATGAAGCGCCCAAACTCTCTTGACCTGGCTTGCGCTGCATCCGGCCAATCTGGCCGTACCAGCAATGCTGTGGCCTGCAGACCGCAGCGCAACAATCCGATCGTGCATTTGGGTGTCAGCTTTGCGGCCAGCATAGCGCCCAGCATCCTTGGCCAGCTCCACGCCTTGTCGCTGCCGCTCGCGCCGATCTTCATAGTCGTCGCGAGCAATCTGCAACGCCAGCTTCAAAAGCATGTCCTGGACGGATTCCAAAACAACCTTGGCCACGCCTTTCGCCTCGGCGGCCAGCTCCGTCAAATCCACAACACCGGGCACTGCCAGCCTGGCGCCTTTGGCCCTGATCGAGGCTACCAGGCGCTCGGCCTCTACTAGCGGCAAGCGGCTGATTCGGTCGATCTTTTCCGCAACCACGACTTCACCAGGTTGCAGGTCGGCAATCAGGCGCAGTAGCTCGGCGCGATCGGCCCGTGCGCCGCTGGCTTTCTCGCGGTAAATGCCGGCGATGTAAAAGCCGGCTGCTTTCGTGCTCTCTACGATGGCATCTTGCCGGTTTAGGTCTTGGTCCTCCGTGCTCACGCGCATGTAGATGCGTGCCACCTTGAGGGCAGCGCCCGGTGCCTCGTGGTGTTCACTTGGACTCATTATTTATATTTCGCCTAGTAAGCAGAGCAACAATCGCAAAGCCAAAAGCTAGCACTGCGGTTGCTGCATGCCATAGAAATTGTTGGAAGTCCGTGCGAGCCATAAAAAGATGGATGGCCGATACTGCGTTGGCAACGCCACCGCCAAAACAGAGCAATGCCATAAACACCGTAATACTTCTCTGCCTATTCACGCCGTCACCTTTTTGACTGGTCATTTTGGGTATACCCATTTTGTCCACCCTGGGGAAGGGTAGCCAAAAATACTGCTTCCCGATCCTATTGAGCCAGGCGGTTTTTGGCTACTTAAATGAACCACTTTTATGGCCAACTCCCTTCGGAGCCAAAAAACTGACTTTCCAAATTTAAAATTCTGTGCTTCCTACCCAGTGATGCCCGAGGTAAGCATCTGCTTGATCCCGAGGAATTTCTAGTCAGCTTATTTCCAAATTATCCTTAGCCACCTTTATCGGGGCGGCTCGATTGGTGACAGTCACGGATACACCGTACTTTCGGCCTCGGGCGTGGTAGAAGTTCAGTACAGCCGTCTCCATAGGGGACAGCGTTGAAGCGATGCGTCCATCCAGAGCTTGGATTTCTGCTATTTGTGGGTTTGAGCTGAGCATGTTGCCAGCCTCCGTAGTTTGAGTTCAATTATTGCTAACAGCAAAGTCTTCACGGGAACGGCCTTCCGATTCAATTTGCTTGATCCATGTCGGCGTGCGTCCTCTACCAGTCCACGTATGACCATCTGGGTGCTGATACCTGATTTTCGATACTGCTTTCGTCTTTAACGGGCTTTTGTGAAACGCCTGGGCAATATCTTCAGGCGTCAGGTCGTGCTCCTTCATCGAGCGAAGAATATCGCTGATTACTTTAGATCTTGTTTTCTGTTTCAGTTTATCGGCATCACGTTGTAGTCGGGCAATTTCATTTTGTATTTCGGTGATGGAGTTAAATTCTTTTCTCATGCGTTCCTCTTTATTATCTCTCAACCGGCGAAACTGAGAGGTGGCCTTTCTAACGTGGGTGTTGGCCAGGCATCAGCGGCCTGGCTAACCTTTTTTCTTGAGTTAGAACAACGACATCACAACAATGAATGACATTCCGATCATGATGGTTTTCTGTACGCCACTTACAAGCTCAACCTTTTCGATTGAACCAGTTGAGTAGTTACGAAAAAGCGTCGTAATAAACGACATCAAGATAAGGATAACAAAAGCAGTTGATGTCGCAAAAATGATGGCTCTTAAATTGCCCATGCTGACGCCGGATCCAGAGGCAAATCCTTGCTCCAGGCTTTCGGTTAAAGGCAGACAGCCTTCACCTTCACGGATACACGGATCGACGGGGGGCCGGTAGGTGCCACCTTGATCAGGGTTTGGTCGAATGATGTCGTCAACTGGATCGCCGTTATTGCCCGTAGGCGGGCCATTACGTATTCGGTCAGCCATTTTGCAAATGGTTGTCCCATTGATATCAGCAAAGCCGTTGCAACTGCCTGAGTTGATCATTTTCTGGCAGTTTCCGATCCCGAGTTGCACGCACGCTAGAACCATATCACCATCGACTTCCCGGCCATCGAAGGTTCCCAGCCCTGCAAGAGTCTTTGGTGCCCGTGCTTGCATAGCTTCAGTGGTGAGCTTGGACCAGGCATCAACTTGACTTTGCAGATCCCAGGTTTTGAAGTCCTCCGGCGATGTTTCTGCATATTTTCGGATGTTTTTCTTATTCATCTGCAGGATTCCAGTGCAGCAGGACCCATTGTAGATATCAAGCTGGCCGCTGGACTCAAACATGGCCAAGCGGCCAACGGCATCTGCATTTGCCTTAAGCCATGGGCTCGCATTTGGCGAGTTGCGAATAGCATCAGCCACTTGTGTTGCAGTGACAAGGGCGGCTGCAATTGCCACTGCCGAGACCGCATATACAAGCCAGGCTGGTAACAACTGCTTGAAGATCCTCATTGATGCCTCCGTTATTGGATACGCAGAGTTCGATCGCAGGCAGCCACATGTTTGCCGTACTGAATAGTGCGGAAGTACGCAGTCATAGTGTTGGCATCAAAGGCGATCTGAGACTGATTGACTTCACCTGGTTTTTCTGCTGGCTCGGGGTAGAGGTGGCAGTATTCGGGGAAGTCTTGTGACGCGGATTGGGTGGTATTCATCTGAGTCACTCGCATAGGGCAAATCGAGTACATATCCTCGATGCCACGGCCATTGGCCGGTGGGATGCAGCCGTTGGAGAAGCCTGAGTCAAAAATCGAAAATACAAATTGCTCATTTCCTGCTGAAAAGGCTTTCAGTAAGATAAAAGATGGGCTTTTGGTGTTCGGTTTAATGCCAGGGCCTGTGGATTCTATTTCCTTGTCCCAAATTGAGCGGGCCAGGCTGATTTCCGCACGTGAAGCGTGGGGCATTTCCATATTTCCAGTATTGAACCCAACTAGTGTCATAGGGGACCATTTGAGATTGGCTGGAAAAGATACTGGATTTCCTACTGATTGCGCATTTGCAATACCAGCAAAGGATAGCGATACTAATAAAGATAAGCCCGCTAATTTTAAAAACTTCATTTTGTATATCCCTTAATGTGTAGTTATTCCTGAAGCATCTAATTCTGCAATAAATTGCTCGGGAGGTGTTGCGCCAACTAACCGCTTTCCGTTGCCCAATATAACTGTAGGTGTGTTAGCGATATTGTTTGCTTCTCCAAACTTTAAAATCTCCACAAGCCCAGTAATGTCGCAGTCTTCACGACCGTCTATGTTTCGTCCATTCATGACCATGTTCCAGGCAGTGTTTCGATCTGACGAGCACCAGGCTTTGCGGGCGATGGGGGCCGATTGAGGGTCAATAACGGGAAAGATAAAACGATAGATCGTCACGTTTTCCAGTTGATCGACGAATTTTGTGAACACACGGCATATGGGGCAGAGCGGGTCCTCAAAGACGGCCATCTTGCGTTGTCCGTTGCCATGAACTTGCACGATAGCTTGGCTTAGCGGTAGTGACTCCCATGGGATCGTGTTGAGCTTTTCCAGTGCTGGTGCGGTTACATCGCGGCGGTCTTTCATGTCCATGAGGGCACCCCCGACAAATGCGTACCGTCCGGTCGAGTCACTATAGAAAATCTCGCTGCCACTGACGACCTGGTACATGCCGGGAATAGGTGTGGTGGAGATGCTATCGATCGGCACAGACCCTTGGGTGTACTGCTCGATGGCCGTTTGTACGTCAGGCGGTACGCCCTGTGCCCACGATGTTGTGGCCAGTCCCAGACCAAGGCTTGCGCTGACAACGAGGCGCATCAGCAGAGGGGAACGAGAATAGGTAGGCGCAATCATTATTTGGCAAGTTCCTGGTTTTTAGTAATCAATGGCACGCACGCCACGGGCTACACGGCAGTGTTCTAGCGCGTCACGAATAAGTTGAGAGACGTGCTGAGGGCTAGTAATAGCGATCAAGAGGACCGTTGGCGTGGAGACGTCGGTAGTCTGCAAAACGACACGGCCACGGCCAAATAGGGTTTGAAGGAGGGTGCCTGAAACGGCAATGTCTTTGACGCGATATAACTCCAGGGTTTCAACATGCTTGACGATAATTCCGCTGTATTCAAGCAAGCGTTGGTTCGTCAGTTCATACCGATGATTGGCAACCTTCAGATATCGATATATCGCCCATAGGACAGGAATGACTGCCCAGCAAAAAAGGATGGCGAAAATGAACCAACCGACATTGACCAACTGGCCTTCTGTGCCTGCCCAGATCAGCTCTGTCTCTCGCGTAGAAGCCAGAGACGCAGTGTGACTGGCAGCGGCCTGGGGTAGTGGAGGAGGAGTGTCAAATGGAGTCATGTGGTCACTGTAGAGCCGCATGATATGTGTGTCTGTTCAAACCCGTGGGCACACAACCGAGGGTTTCGACTTGACAAGCCTTTAAATCAATTCTAGGCCGATTCGCTGTTGGCGTTTAGTCGAGCGGCGTCCGGCGATGTGAATGTGCTTTCACAGGATCCGCAGATAATCTTCAACTTTGGTTTACCCCAGACGCTTGTGCCGCATGGACAGACGTACTTCCATCGGTTTGAATTGCCGGTGGGTTTTACCGGCATACTCTCGTCGCTCTGGGCGGTGTTGCTCGTGGAGGCGGCACTGGATGCCAAAGCTTGAGTCAGTGCTGGAAGTGCGATGTATGGAGGAGCTCCACCTCCTACTGAGATGTCCAAGCGCTCAGCGGCGCTACGAGGTGCGTCAGCATGTGAGAAGCGATCGTACCAGGTCAGACAGAATGACTGGGTGAGCAGATCGGCGCACGCTTTCACAAATTTGCCATCCTCAATCGCATAATCAGCCATGAGTTGGCCAGTGCGAGCGCCACCAGGTTGGCCAGTCGAAGAAGGCATCAGTCCAATCGCTTCCATTTTCGAGGCCCACTCTTCATTGTGATATCTGCCACGGCCAGGCTTGCCGAAATGGAATTGCCAGAGATGGCACATTTCATGTACCAAAGTCTGCATGGTTTCGATCAAGGGCACGACGGCAAAGTAGGCCGGGTTCATCGCTATTTCGTCTGTATAGGTGCCTTGAGCATCTACAAATCGCTGGCTGGAGAAGTAGCCCATTGAGCGTTTCTCGCGTTGCAAGGTAATCAGACAGTTAGGCAACCTTCCGTCGAACAGGGCGTTATTGAAGTGATCGTAAGCCTGTTGCAGCTCGGTATATGTTTGATGGGTCGGTACCGTTCTCTTGTTCATGGGGGGACTTGAAGTATAGGTTTGTATTGCACAATACACTATATTTAGTGTCAAAGCATTGGCCAAATTTGAGGTTGGAGGCAGTTAAACTAGTCACTGCGTGAGATTTCGTGCTCCCGAAACTGCAGTTTTTTAAAGCCTATATGGATTGAAATGAGTACATTCAACATTGAGGCCCTGGCTAGCATTTGGGCACGGATCGCTGAGGAAACGGAATTCCCGACCGACTACGAAGGGACGGCCACGCCTGCGGCACACCAAGCCAGCGTAGCAATACAGGAACGGATTCGGGAGCATATCGTCGCAACTAACGACATGCGGCTATTCGGCCTGCTGCACCTGCTGGGGCAGGCGTCAATGCGCATGGAGCAGGTGCTGTGGCCGGAGGAATACGAGCGGATGGCCCGCGAGGTTGAAGAAGCTCTGGGTGAAGTCAGTGATCCCAATGCCAGGTTATACACCCATGAGGAAGTAATGCAGGTGATGCAAGAGCGGAACCACCAGGCACGAAGCAAGCACCGTTGATGGGGTGATGGAATTGGCGGCTGTTTCGGCTTGAGCGCGGGATGCTGGACTATCGATCACGAACTCAATGCGCCTTGTCTTGGCGTTGACCAACAATTACCGAACTGGACGTTGCATGTAACGGGTGATGGCCGTACTATAAGTGCATAGTTATGGAGGTCAAGATGGCAAATGTAAATGCAAGAGTTCAGAAGCACCGGGACTCGCTCCGGCAAGCAGGATTGCGCCCAGTGCAGCTTTGGGTGCCTGATACACGTCGGCCTGATTTTGCGGCGGAATGCCGTCGTCAGGCGCTGCGGGTAGCCAAGGCAGATAAGGCTGACGTGGATACAGAGCATTTTATGGATGAGGCTCTGGCTGACCTGGATGGTTGGACAGAATGAGACGTGGAGACCTAGTTACTGTTGCAATGCAAGGGGATTTTGGAAAGCCTCGGCCTGCATTAGTTATTCAAGCGGATTTATTTGCTGCTCATTCCTCGGTCACTGTGCTTCCAGTGACCAGCACAGTTGTGAATGCGCCCTTATTGCGCATTAGCATTCAGCCAGACCCAGAAAATGGTCTACAAAAACCATCACAAATCATGATCGATAAGGCATTGACCGTTAAACGGGATAAGATTGGCCAAGCCTTTGGATCTGTTAGTGCTGATACACTGGTGGAAATTGAACGATGCCTTGCTGTTTTCTTGGGAATCGCTAAGTAATACTGGGTGTGAGGAGGGCAGAGGTATATGAAATATGCTCTGAGACTAGCACGAAATGGAAGTATTTTTCTTGCGAGGGTGGCATGGATAGGAGTGATACTAGCATTTGATTTCTTTCTGCTGTTGATGAATTCAAGTAGCAGGGAAAATCGGAACAACATGGCCGCACCAGAAGTCCCCGATCCGTTGGATCGCGGGCATCCTAACTGGGAGTTTTACTGGGGAGACTATGAGTGACTACGTTGTTTCTCAATGATTGTTTTCGGCCAAGAGCAGTTATGTATCAGTGGCCTTTGGACTGTTGGCAACAAGCAAAAATTTATGATTTTCAGGTTTGTCTAAAAATTTTCTTGCGATTTCTCGCTCTGATAAATGCAGGTAGTTTTGATTATATAAGAACGCTAAGTTTTAGGCTGTCGTCTAAATGCAGGTAGCCCACATAATGTTCAATCGGATACGTAGCTACGTCCTCGAGGAACGATCGCTCGCTTTCTTACGGGATATCTTTCCCGATGTCTGGGTAATTCATTCTTTTACACGAGACTATGGAGTCGATGCCCAAGTAGAAGTATTTTCCGAAAAAGGGGAGCGCACAGGAATTCGCTTCTATGGGCAAGTTAAGGCCACTGAAAACAGTGTAAGCGATGATCTTTTAAGACTAGACAGCTCACATTTCGAAAACTGGTCTGTACATACTAACCCAGTTGCACCATTTCAGTAATTTGATAAGACAAAACAGCTACAGTAGTGTTGGTTACATGATGCCGACTGGCTTATGAAGCCGGGGAATAAATCCTTAGATGTAGCCGGTTTATTGAAGGCATGGGACAGAGCTATTTCTCCGACGGAAGTTGAACGATACCTGCATGCAAGGAGGCAACGATGTCGCACCGGTTGTAGCTGCAAAGAAGTGAGCATGAAGAGGTGCGATCGGGGAGAAAGACCGTTTCCTTGCGCCTTTTGTAAGAAAAACCGACAATCACCTACAGGCGGTCCGGGCAAAAATGTCCTGGCGAGCTGTAGAGACCGCGGTTGGGTCACAGCAGAACAATATGGGCGTAAGGAATATAGATATATGGCAGTCAGTCAGGCAAGCATCATCGAATCGCTGAAACAGGCCTGCTCCAGCCTCCTTCAAGACGAATTCATCTTTTCCTTTCTGGATGCCTACGGTTTTCCCAAAAGCACCATCACTCGCCTGCGCAACGGCGACGACAGCCGTAACGTGGGTACGGGCGATGACATCGGTCTGAAGAAAAAGCTCTATTTTCGGGTGGTTCCTGTCGGCCAGGATGTCGCTGCCGAAGCCGAAACCTTGAAGGAAAGCGAGCTGATCGTCCGCCACGACATTCGTTTTGTCATCGTCACCGACTGCGAAACCCTGGTTGCGTTCGACCTGAAGGCGCAAGAGCGTCTTATCACTGATCTGGCTGAGCTGGACAAGCAATACACTTTCTTTCTGCCCCTGGCCGGGTACGAGAAGGCGGTGATGTATTCGGAGCATCCGGCTGATCTGAAGGCCACGGAAAAAATGGGTCAGTTGTTCGACCTGATCCGGGAACGCAATGTTCTGACCAAACCTGAAGACATCCATGCGTTGAATGTCTTTTTGACACGCCTGCTGTTCTGCTTCTATGCCGAGGATACCGGCATCTTTGGTGAAAAGCAGCTGACATCCACCCTGCAGGCCTGCACCCGTGATGACGGTTCTGATGTTGACCAGTTCTTCACTGATCTTTTCTCCGTTTTGAACCTGAAACAAGATGCGCCCGAACGCAAGCGCATGCCCAGCCATTTTCAGGCTTTCCTCTATGTAAACGGCGGCCTGTTCCGGGACGATGAACCTGTGCCGGAGTTTGGCCGCAAGGCGCGCCGCCTGCTGCTGGACTGCGGGGCGCTGGATTGGTCTGAAATCAACCCGGATATTTTCGGCTCGATGTTCCAGGCCGTTATCGATGAGGAACAGCGCGGCAACCTGGGACAGCATTACACCTCAGTGTCGAACATCATGAAGGTGATCCAGCCTCTGTTTCTGGACACGCTGCATGCGGAACTTGGGAAGTCACGAGGCAATGAGAAAAAGCTGAAATCATTGCTGCTGCGCCTGCAAAACCTGCGTATCTTCGACCCCGCCTGCGGCTCTGGCAACTTCTTGATTATTGCCTATAGGGAGCTGCGCAAGCTGGAAATGGAAGTAATTGATGCCCTGAACGCCGTCGGCAAACAGGATGTCATGTATTACTCCGGCATCAGCCTGGCCCAGTTCTACGGCATCGAGATTGATGACTTTGCGCATGAGATTGCCACGCTTTCACTATGGCTGGCCGAGCACCAGATGAATAGGGTGTTCAAGGACAAATTTGGCTATGCCGAAGCGGTACTACCGCTCAAGGAGGGCGGCAATATCGTCTGTGGGAATAGTCTGCGTCTTGATTGGGAGGAAGCTTGCCCATCCACCGATGCGCAGGGGAATGCGTATGAGGTCTATATCTGCGGGAATCCGCCGTTTTTGGGCACCACTGAGCGAAGTGCCGCACAATCTGCTGATATGAAGCATGTATTTTCTAGCTTCAAATCCATCGGCTACCTGGATATTGTCGCCGCCTGGTTCTGGAAAGGCGCGAATTACATCAAAGACAGAAACGCGCAATGCGCATTTGTATCCACAAGCTCCATCTGCCAGGGGGATCAGACATCACTGTTATGGCCTCCTATTTTTAATCTGGGAATTCAGATCGGGTTCTGCTACAAGACTTTCCCTTGGAGCAATAATGCCAAGGGGAAAGCTGCCGTTCATGTCGTGATTATTGGATTGAAAAACGAGACAGATAAGGAAATTAACCCACAGATATTTGAGATAAGCCAGGATGGAGCGATCTCATCCGAAGTTGAAAATATCAGTCCGTATCTAGTCGCCGGATCAAATCTGTGTGTCATACCCCGCACGCAACCCTTGAAATCTGTGAGTCGGATGATATTCGGCAACAAGCCCACCGATGGCGGCCACCTCTATCTGACCGCCCAAGAACGCGACCACTTCATCGAAAATTACCCGCAACACGCCTATTGGATCCGCAAAATTCTGGGAGCTAATGAGTTTCTCAATGGCGGCGAGCGCTGGTGTCTGTGGCTGGCAGATATTCCCCTGGAAGATGTCATGCGGATTCCCGAAGTCGCCAGCCGTTGTGAAAAGATAAGAGCGCTCAGGCTGGAAGCGGGCCACGCGGCGGCTTTGAAGGGAGCGGAAAGGCCACACACGTTTCTCCAAGTCGCGCAGCCTAAAGACGGTCACTACATTCTCGTTCCAAGCGTTTCATCCGAACGCAGGGCATATGTGCCAATAGGGTTCCAAAGTGCCGACGTGATCTCAAGTAATCTGAACATGATGATCCCCAACGCCACCCTCTACGAGTTCGGCATCCTCACTTCAGAGATGCACAACGACTGGATGCGTGCTGTCGCTGGGCGCCTGGAAAGCCGATACCGCTATTCCGCCACCCTGGTCTACAACACCTTCCCCTGGCCGGAAGCCTCCGAAGCCAGGCGCAAGAACATCGAATCCCTGGCCGAGGAAGTGCTGTTGATCCGCGAGGATTACCCTGGCAAGTCACTCGCCGACCTGTATGACCCGGACAAGATGCCTGCCCCGTTGCTGGTCGCTCATAAGGCGTTGGATCGTGCAGTGGAAGCCCTGTACCGTGAACGGCCCTTCCGCGATGCCTCCGAGCGTCTGGAGCATCTGTTTGCCCGCTACGAAAAACTGATTGCCGAAGAGCAGGCCAATACGCCCGCTAAGAAATCCAGAGGGAACAAGTAACCATGGCTGACCTGTTAACCGTCACTTATAAGCAAACGGGCACGAGCTCGAATCTCGATGCCATGGGCATGCGCGAGATGCAGGCGCGCGCCTTTGAGGCCCGCCAGGCGCAGTACCTGCTTTTGAAAGCTCCCCCCGCCTCGGGCAAATCCCGCGCCTTGATGTTCCTGGGCCTGGACAAGCTACACCATCAAGGGCTGAAAAAGGTGATCGTTGCCGTACCAGAAATGTCCATCGGCAGCTCCTTCAAAGATACCAACCTGACAGAACACGGTTTTTTTGCCGACTGGAAAGTGCAGCCTCGCTACAACCTGTGTATACCTGGAGGCGAAGCAGGCAAGGTCAATGCCTTCATTCGTTTCTTGTCTGACCCGAAGGCCAACATACTGATCTGCACGCATGCAACGCTACGCTTTTCCTATCAAAAGCTGTCAGCGGCAGAATTTAACAATACGCTGCTGGCCATTGACGAATTTCATCACACTTCGGCTGGGGATGAGAACCGTTTGGGCGGGCTGATAGACGGCATTATGGCGGGGTCCAATGCCCACATCATCGCCATGACTGGCTCCTACTTCAGAGGGGATGCAGTCCCCATTCTGCTGCCGGAAGATGAAGAAAAATTCACACAGGTCACGTATTCGTACTACGAACAGCTGAATGGCTACAAGTATCTGAAATCGCTGGGGATTGGCTATCACTTCTACACTGGGCGCTATCTGGATGCCTTGCATGAGGTGCTGGACACCCGTAAGAAAACCATCATCCATATCCCCAACGTTAATTCGGTCGAATCCACCAAGGATAAATACTCCGAGGTTGACCATATTCTGGATGTCATTGGCGAAGTCGTTGAAAAAAACATGACTACCGGCATCATTACCGTTAGAGATAAAACAGGCAGGCTTCTGAAAGTGGCCGACCTTGTGGATGACAACCCGCTTCGCGTCGAAGTCCAGAATTATCTGCGCACGGTGTCCAAGCCCGATGACATGGACATCATTATTGCGCTGGGCATGGCCAAGGAAGGCTTCGACTGGCCCTGGTGCGAACATGTGCTGACTGTGGGCTATCGCTCATCGTTGACTGAAATCATCCAGATCATAGGCCGCGCCACTCGCGACTGCGAAGGCAAGTCGCATGCGCAATTCACAAACCTGATTGCTCAGCCCGATGCCGAAGATGAGGATGTGAAGGTCTCGGTCAACAACATGCTTAAGGCTATAACAGTATCGTTATTGATGGAGCAAGTTCTGGCTCCTTCTGTCAATTTCAAGCCGCGCTCACGCATGCTTCCTGGCGAGGTTGCCGCGCCAGGCACAGTCGTGATCGAAGACACGTCGTCCCCCGTTTCCGACCGAGTGGTGAAGGCGCTGGAGAATATGGACAACATCAAGGCCGTCATTCTGCAGACGCCGAAAATCATGGCCCCGGCCGTCACCGGCGAAGCCGACCTACAGGTGTTGGGAGAAGTCGAAATCCCCAAGATCGTGGAAAAGCTCTATCCCGATTTGGAGCCTGTCGAGGTCATGACAGTCTCTGAAGCCGTGCATGCCTCCCTGGGCATACAGTCTACCGGCGGGCTGTTTGATGAAGAGGACTTGCCGGAAGGAGCTGAAATCATAGCTCCTCCAGGTGCGGAAGGCGAATCGGCCTCTCCTCAGACTGGGCACAAACCGATGCAGCCGGGCGATGCGGAACCTAAGCCAAACCGCAAGTTTGTGCTGGTCGGTAACAAGTTCGTGAATATCGAGCACCTGAATATTGATCTGATTCGTCAGATCAACCCCTTCCAGGGCGCCTACGAGATTCTGTCCAAGGCGGTGACGCCTGCCGTACTCAAGACCATTCAGGATACGGTGGTGGGCATGCGTTCCAATATGTCGGAGCAAGAAGCTGTCGTCCTCTGGCCACGCATTGTCGAGTTCCGCAAGGAAAATAATCGAGAACCTTCCGTGACTTCCGGCGATGCGATTGAACGACGGCTCGCTGAAGCATTGGTCTACGTCAAGCGTAAGGCTCAGGAGCGGAAAGGGCAGACCCAGACCCAGAAAACGTAGGGAGGCCATATGACAAAAATCCGGGCAGCAATCCGGCATGATCCTGGCAAAGCCGCAGCCCGGCCCACGCTCGATGACATTCTCGACGGGCCGGACGAGTTCGGGCTGCTGGATGTTCAAGCCAAGCGCGTCGGCAGGAATGCCCCGCTTGAGATAACGAATTTTGACGAGATCAGCGCCTTTATGGATCAACATGGCCGGCCGCCGGGTCAGGAGGGCGATTTGTCCGAGAAGTTGCTGGCCCGTCGCCTGGCAGGTTACCTGGTCAACCAAGCGCTACACGACACCCTAAGCCCTTATGACCGGCACGGCCTGCTGACTGTGCCTGACGTCGTTACCGACAACGAAAAGGCACTTATTCTCCCAAATACGCTCACCCAGCATTCCGAGCCATCAAAAGCGCCTGCCGAAATCTTCAAGCCAAGCATTGAAGCCGAGAACGTTACATCCCTCGATGATATTTTCGCCAGTTCAGAGTTCGATGAGCTCGACCTGGGCGATGAGAGTATTTTCGACATCAAGCATGTGCCGGAGGTGGCCGACAGGAGACAACCAGACGGGATTGCACAGCGCACCGTCTGCCATGACTTCTACGAGTTTGAGCATATTTTCCGTGACCTGCACGATGGCTTGAAAACCGGGCGCATCAAGACCATACGGTTCCAGCAATCTTCGCGGGTGCAGGAAGGCGATGCCTTCATCATGGAAGGTGTTCTATGTTTGATCGACAAGATCGGTGAACACCGGCTGGATAGCACTGGAAGGTATGACCCTCGACTGCGGGTCATCTTTGAGAACGGCACTGAATCGAACCACCTGCTGCAATCATTGGCCAAGCGACTGTTTGCGGACGAAACGGGACGGCGAGTCATACGTGGCGCAGAGTCCGTTGTGGATAAATTCAACAACATCACCCACAAGGACAAGCGAGCGGGGCAGATCTATTTTGTCACGACACTCAGCGATAACTCGGCTCTGAAATCCATCCCCAGTCTGATCAAGATCGGCTACACCGAGCAGACAGTCGAAGAGCGAACCAGGAATGCTACGCGCGACATTGCATTTCTCGAAGCCCCGGTGAAGATTCTGGCGTCCATCGAGTGCTACAACCTGAACCCCAATAAATTCGAAACCCTGATCCACGGCTTTCTGCATGCTCAGCGCCTGAAAGTGACTCTGATCGGCCAGGATGGGAAAGCCTACAACCCCAGGGAATGGTTTGCGGTACCGCTGGATGTTGCCCGTGAGGTGGTCAGACGAATTATCGATGGCAGTATCGTCCAATATCGGATGGATAACACTACCAATCGGTTAGTGAAAAAAACGACATAAAAGATCGGGAAATTTGCATCTATCCGCGCCGCCGACCTGGTAAGCCGATCAGGCAGCCGCCTCGCGAAGCACGGGGTCATTCTGCGCGACGGTTTGCTCTTCATCTCCATCGAAGGAGCTCAGCACGTCATTGACCACGACGGGCTTGACCAGTAAATTGGCAAATGCCTTGCGACGGGCGCTACCATACATGGTCTCCAGCGCCTTGGGCGTAATCACTGCATTCAGGTTGGTGCTCAGGTTCTTGATCTCCGGCTCGGTCAACATGAATAGAATGGCCAGGTATTCGACTTGTCGCTGAATGATCGCAAGCATTAGCTCGCGATCCTCTGTCACCAAGGTCTTAGCGATCGAGTTCGTGACTGTGCCAGCCAAGGCCCCACCAATCATGCCGCCGGCAAACTTACCCACCCAGATTCCGACGGGGCCGAACGAGGCACCCAGCGCGCCGCCCGCGATCGCGCCGACTGCGCCGCCCGCCGTGCTGCCTGCAGTCACCGCGACATTTTTAGTGAACTGAGTACTCGACATACGCCCACGGATCATCTTTACCAGATCGGGGCCAGAGGTGACAGCGACGACGACCAGCGAAGCCACTACTGTACCCCGCAGGGCCTGATTGAGTTGACGCGTGTTACTGACACCCATGCTCTTCTGCAGCGCCAGTGCCATCGGCTCCGACAGGTTGCTGACGTTGATGATCTTTACCGCCGCCTGCACGGTCGCCAATCGATGTAATTGTTGCGTCCCGACATAGACGATCAGCGCCTTGCCGAATGCGCGGCCGCCTTGCAAGCACGCGGCGCGCAACGCTTGCCGGGCATCGCCGGTGTTCAAGTAGGAAATCGTGGCGATGATCGCAAAGCTGATTCCGCCCGCACCAACCGCAACGATCGAGCCCTCTGCGATGTCGTAGCTGACGGACTCGAACGTACCGAACCGCGTAATATTTCTAGCCTGCTCGTACGTAAGGCTACCTTTGACGACGAGATCTTTGGCGCGGGCGGGATCCGTAACGCCAGGAATCTTGTTGTCCGCGATCTTCTTCTCCATGATCTTTACAGCCTGGGCGTACTGATCTCGAGGCACTTCGATCGGCATGGGTTCGCCGTTGGCGTCCCAGTAGCGGAATCCGCCATCGCCTTTGTTGTCGAATGCACTGCCTATACTGCGCGCGCCTGTGCTGCAATACTTGGTCTGGATTTCTTGCCCATCGACGAGGCGGTCCGCGCCATTGAGCGCGTTGTCGCCGCCCACCACCTTGGCAGACTTGCCGCGCACCTTGTCGATTAGGGTATTTCCTTGCTCGGCCGCGAAACCGTGGCCCTGACCCCCTGTGGCAAAGACCTTGTGGTTCTGCGACCAAGCTCCGCCCGCAGCAATGACCACAAAACCCGTTGCGGCAGACTCCTTCAGAAAGTCCTCGAGTGGCTTTTCCTTGATAGAAACACAAAGCTTCTCGGTTTCCTCGCAAATGGGCGAACAATACCATTCGTCGTTCGGGGTCCCGCTATGTATCTCAGCAAGACCGCAAGACATGCAGTGATTTAGGTCATTGCGGCGCAAGTGCGCGACAAGATACTCGCCGTCGGCAAAGTCGCATTGGTCCACGAAGTCTATATAACGTTCGAAGTAGTCTTCCGCATCCGTGTTTGGCAGGGGCAGACGATCAAGAAACTCCCGTTTCGCATTTTCCCGGTCGTGCCGAAGCGAGCCGGCCAGATGCAGCTCGAACTCCTCAAGCGCTCGATCGTGAGATGTTTTCTCGAACAACCAGATGTGCCCGCGCAGCTCGACCATCTCGACCAAACCGGCATTACGGGCTGCATTGGCGGTGCTGATGACAATCAACTCGACATCGGCCGCCTTAACTTGCGTGTTTTCTTTACCCAGCTCGGCTATGGTTTGCGTCAAATCTAGGGTGCCTTCATTGGCGGCTATGACGGACTTCATATCACGCAATATGCTTGCATAGCCATGCTCTATCACGATGATACCGATCAACGCAATAGAGGCCACGACACAATAGCCAACATCGACCCAGCTCACCATCACTGAATGCGAGAAGACCAGCGTGATCAATGCAGGAAAGACGACTTGCAGTAACACCGGAAACATCCAAATCGCGGTAGCGCACAAAAGCACCTGATAAAACTGCTCCGACTTGGCCGTTGGCAGATCAGCCCCATAATCGGTCTGTTCTACCGTCTGTCTGATTCGATGCATTTTCCAGGCGGCTAACCCCAACAAAGCCGGGATCAGGTACTTCGCACTGGCTAGCGACAGCCCGGGCACCCAACCATAACCCGCCAATGCCAACACGGCCGAAAGCGCGAGACCGACCGTGGCGGTCGCAGCCGCAACAACTTGGATGGAGTTCCGTCCACGTGTCAACTTTTCGATACCTACGCCGATCGCTACGGGCACGCCCAATACCACGGCGAGCACGGCGGCAACCAGTATAGCCAGCACCTTAAGGGCGAAAGGAAGTACTTTGCCCAGCAGCGCCAGGACAAGGCACAGGATGAAAAAACCAAGGATGATTTGCAGCATATGTGACTTCTTACTGTAGCTTCGTCAAAGCGTGGGAGCGGACGAGTTGGTGATGAGTTTGTTGATCAGCGTCCGTTGCTCCAATAACGTGACCTCGCGTCGGTGCAGATCAGTGTGCATCCGCTCGAGCTCCTTCTGTTCCTGCGCCTGCTTTCGGGCACCCGCATGACGCTCGTCCTGTCGTTGCTGTAGCCGTAGATTCAATGCCGCTTCGCGGTTGTTCAAGTCTTCCCTGACCTGCGCTTCGATAGCGCCGCCGAGCTGGGCGCGGCGCTGTTCCCACTCCCGTTGAAACTCGGCCAGATCACTTTTGTAGCGCACGAATGCCTGATCCAGTGCGTTGCGATACTCGCGCTCCAGCGTCAGTTTATCGTCGTAGGAAAGGCGGGTTCTCTGATTGAGCTCTAGCCGGGAGACACTCTTGCGCAATGCTTCGATACGAGTGTGATACGCCTCGCGCAACGCGGCGTTTTGGCCATCTAGTTCCTTTTGATACGCATTTCTTTTTTGCCAGTTCTCGAGCTGAAGTGCCCGGTCGGCTTCATTTATTCTTTGCGATACGAGCAACGACATGTTTATGCGATCCATGCGCAGTGTTTGTTGCTCCTGCGCTAGCGCTTGATCGGTATGGCTAGCAGCATCCTCGGCCTCTCGTGCCCCCTTCCACTGCTGCGACCTCGCGTTGTACAGGCGCTGGGCCTCCAACAACTGATCTTGTTGCAGAACTAGGTCCTGCTGCGCTGCTTTCAAGAACGTCTCGAACCGGGGCGTTCCGACGACTATGCGTTCGGCCGGAAGTTCGGATAGCGCCTTGCCGTCAGCGACAGCAAGTACGCGGCCATAGCCGAAATCTGTATCCCAACCTTTGGCCCGCAACGCGGCGAGAGCACGTCCTTCGATGATGTGATAACTGTTTTTATGCTCGCTGCGCGTCACGATGGTTTGACCGGAAAGTGTGCCCAGTTCTTGATACAGGTCCTCAGTCGCGGCGATTTTCGCGGTATAGCGATAACTCCAGTGGTCGGCTGCCCAATTGATGACTTCCCATTCGTCGATTTGGAAGCGTTCGACGTGCCAACCTGCAGGCAAGGCTTTGCCGAGCTCCGCCTGCATATCGGGGCCGTAGTCTCCGCAGGCGGACAGCGCGGCCATCCCCAATAAGGCAAGCCACCGCTACAGCCTGCGGCGTGCTCGTCGTTCAGTCATTCATGTCCCTCTCGTCCGTTCTAAGTTACGAATCATACCCCAAGATGCACCAAGCGTATCTATTGGTATCTAAATTAAACAACCGGTTTTGATGCTTTTCTGAACGTGCGATGTGGCAACGGGATGCCATGACTCAAATCTCGCCAAACAAATGTGCTCGTAGACTGCATCTGCCTGAGGCCTTTATCGCACAGTCATCACATCCATTAACTTCTTCTCAGCCATGTTCAACACACATTTAATACCCCAGCTCTGGGTCACCATTTATGTTGACGCGCAAGGTCTAGAGGGCCGCAGTTTTAGGATCGACGGGCCAGAACTGTCAATGAAATCGCTATCGCCAATCAACCGCTCAGAGCTGATTCTAGCCAAAGCCGGATGGCCGAATTCGGCCCAAAGCAGTCAGTCGATAATGAACCATGGAAAGCGGCAGTTGGAAACTGTCCGCTTGAGCATAAGGTTAGAACTCGTACCCACGCACTAGTCGGCCACAATTTATTCTTTGCACCCACTTGTTAAATTTCGCCACGCGATTGTACCTCTCGGGCAAAAGAAATTGGTTCTGAGCATTTTTCATGCAACGACAACAATTCCACTTGAGACAAAAGCGTTTTACTTAAATAATGACTAAGCAACCTTAATACAAGAGAAAGGTAGAAGCTTTCCGCCTCATTTCCTAGGCCACGACCTCGAGAATTTGATTGTGAAGTTGTAGCCATCGGGGATCCGTGGGCTTGAACAGAGAGCAGGCGATAAAAGAACTCAAAATTCTCTGTGATCAATCCGTTCCTTTTTGCCACCTCAGCGTCTGTTAGATGCATATCTGAGTTTCCAGAACGAATCTTTTGAGCCATATTTTTATCAAGGGCTGCATATACATTGGATTGCATGATCGCCGCCTTGGCAACGGGCAAATTCTCTTCAAAGCCCTTGAGAACCTCGTGCTCTATCTTTTCTGAGTAAAGTCGATATTTCTCGCAATTTATGCGATAGAAGTAGATTTGCTGACGAAAGTTGGTTTCTTCTTCTGAAAGACCTGGCTCAACGAGATAAAAATAACGATGTGCAGCCTCCATCAACGATCTTGTCAGAATGGCAACTGATGAATAGTCCCATAGGCTTGAGTGATTAACTTGGTTGGCAGGGAGAATCGATCCGATTGTCATTGCACCAAGAACCAACCTCGTATAAATCTTCGTGCTTTCAATTCCGATAGTGTTCGTAATTATTCCACCGGAAGAATCTGATACCTGGATGAGATACGGAATCAATTGCTCATATTGCTTAAGCTCGTCCTCGTAGGAGCCTAATTCGTTATCCTGCGTAGATGTCATAATGATAAACCTAACACCTCAGTTAAGCCGCCGCCACAAAGTGGTGGCAAGCTTGAATGAATTATTAGACCTTAGTAGGGCTTAGTAGAAGATTGAAGCATTATCAGCGGGAGCCTTGAAATTATCTCGACCAATAGCCTCCATCTCGGCTTTGCAGATCTTGTAGACAGGATACTTCACGTTCTGTCCGATGGTTGCGACATTGATAAGCTTATAACGTCCTGATCCGTGTTCCTCAGAAAAGAGTGGGTCATGAGAGTCCTTAGGCTTGTCGAGTCTCATGTCGAAAGTCAGGGCAAGATTAAATTTAATTAGTTTGTTCTTCCTCACTTTGCCGTAGTGAAAGTGGTACTCATAATCATGATCCTCCGCATCATCAACTCAGTAATTTGCGCCCACCACTTTCAAGAAATTAAGAATGTTAACAACCTTTTTAGGCTGGACTAGCGGTTTGTCTATCATCAGTGTGACCGCATCACCATATACGGGTATGACCTTAATCTCTTCTAAATACGTGAGCCACGCTGGCGGTCGCCATTCGCCCACGTGGACGAATTGTTTCCCCATCTGGCTGAAATTCACTCAGTAGCGAATCAAATCTGAGTAGTCTGGAGCGAATGATAGCGCCCTCCTTGAGCTATGAGTACGTTGTGTCTGCTTGGTCTTATTAAGCAATTAGATTTTACTTATTCCCACCAAAAAATTTTCCTAATACCGGGACTCGTCCCGAGCTGGCAGCAACGTTCCCTCCATCACTCATCACTCTATCGATACCCCCTGCAACTTTGAGACCAGCCCACGCCATCATCGAAGACCAAATAACCGGTAGCCCGACATACAACGACAATAAAATTGTGTTCAGAACCATTCGTTTGTAGCCTGCTGGAATGGCTCCTTTGCCGATCATCATGGCTTCTTGGACAAAAATATTGCCCAGCGCACCAGGATACATAGCATTGATTAGGTGACCGTCGATCCAGGTGGCGATGTACCACATCGATGCCCACATCTTGATAGTAAGAATGGCCATGGCACCTAAGAACAACACGCGAAGACTGAAGCCGCTGACAAGGGTGGCCAAAGGAAGAAAAGCGTAGATCCCCATGAGGACTAAGGCCTGGATCATAGGTAAGGACGTCACCAAGGGCATCCATGCCATGCTGGCCATGAAAGCTGCCCCACCAACACCGAGCGTGCTTCCTGCGCCCGTTATTGTTCGACCCGCGACCGTGGCAGAGTCATAGGGAGTCCCCATCATTTGGTCGAAATCAACAAAAACTGGATTGGCTGCGGTTGACGCCAGTCGAGCCACTTCATCCTTTTGCTTATCAAACGACGTAAACGTGAGAACGTTCGCCGCTTTGGATGCGAACGCTCGCACCCCAGGGCTCCCGTCTATCAGCTTTTCTCGTAGCTGATCCTCCCACCATTGCTTGCAGGTTGGGCGTCCAAACTCTGGGTTTACGGCGCCGGTGACTTGTGGGTCCACGTCGCTCGATGGGTCGTAGTACTCAGTATCGCGGGAGTAATCGATCGCAAAACCAGTGACCGGAGCGCGGCTGCGCATGGAGGCGTAATACCCAGGCTCAGTTCTGAAAAACTGGCTGCCCATCCAATCCACATCAGTAGGCCCATAGTCAGTATTGGACTCTGCCAGGATCGACGCGCCTGTTGCACTCATTCTGCTGCGATCGCTGCGCAAATACTGACTGCGTGCCGGGATAAAACACTCGCTATAAAACCGTTGCACATCACCGAGCAGGGCAGGGTCTTCGATTGTGGCATTCTTGGCCATGTCTTCCAGAACGCGCATATCAGACACCGAATTATTCATGCCATTGCGGAAGGCACTATTGATCCCAGAGCTGATGGACATGATGGAATACCACCATAGGGGCACGTTACTCAGCCCGCTGGCCTGGCTCATGCTTCCATCAATAGCATCGCGTAACGCCGTATCGTAGGTGCTACCACTGGCTCCAGGCGTTGCCTCTACAGGGTTAGGGTTATCAATAGAAGGAGGAGGCATGTACGACAAGCGCGCATACGTTAGGCTTGTGATGGGCGATGTGAAAAAGCAAACAGACATCACAAACAGCATGACGATGAGCTGCGTCTGTACGCTTTTGATGACCCCCATAACGCCGATGTCTTGCATTCCTCGCTGGCCAGCTTCGCGCCATGCATTGAGGATTACAACCAGAAAGGGGATGACGACCAAGCCGGTGCCGGTCACGATCTCGCCAAAGATATTGGCAAAAGCCCACCCGTAGAAAGTGGTAAAGAGTTCGAGGTAACTGTCTAGTTGCATGGCTTATTCCCCCGCCTAAGCCGCAATGAGCGCTGTCACCCAGCGCCAGATACGGTCGAGGCCAATTGGAATCAAAACTAAGTACAGCGTGGCAAATGCCGCCACCTTGTGGCGGCTGGCCAGCACGGTGTCATATTCGAATCCTTGAACAATATGCCTGGCTTGAAGCCAGCGCACGACGGCTGGCCAGCGCCAAATAATGAGTAGTGCGGCCAGACATTGCGCAATTGCTCCAATGTCTCGTACTGACGATGTCCCCTCAAGAAGGCTCAGAAGTTTATGTTCCTGTCCGATAAACGACTGCGCTAGTGCGCCGAGCAGCCCAATGAGCAGGAGAAATCCGGCTAAACCGATGGCGAGCCATATCAGTGCTCGCCACAGCCAGCTACGTTTTCTGGTGAGAGAGACTTGTGTCATAGTCCAGGCACCCGTCCACCCACTGCTGGGGCAGGATCAACAGGGTTGCCACCCGGTACGTTCAGTGATTGTGTGTCAATGGCGGACTGGGTGTTGATGATCGACAATGCCGTCTGGGACGTCAGATCCTTGCGGATCCGAGCCTCATACATCAAGTCGTCAATGTAGCCACTTAAGCGATCGACCGAAGCCTGGGTGTTTTGGATGGCATCTCCTGCGGCCGTAACCTCCGGTAAGGTCAGGCCTGTCATCAACACGCTACGCGCCACCAATGCTTTATTGATCACCCGGTGCATCGCCATTTCCTGAGCAATGCGGTTCACAGCGATGCTGCGAGTGTCAGGCGGCATCGCCCGTAATGAGTCAAGCAACTGGGGAGACACGGCAAAGCCAGGAGCTGAAATTTCTGCGAGATCGGCATACGTGGCCGAGTTCGATGGGTTGGCCATTGCTTCTAGCTTAGGCTGGACGAAATCGACTTCAGCTTCGTATTTGGGGCCCAGGCCGCTGGAGGTCACGACCGTGGTTGGGGCGGGGCAGTGATGTTGCCCGCAGGTATAGACCTTCTGATCCCCCAGGACTTCGGTTGTCCATTGGGCAAGTTCTGCCGGCGATTTAAACGCACGAACCAGGCGAGAGTTTTTCTCGGCAGGTGAATTACTGTAGTCCGTGGTTTCCGATGCGGTGATTGGTTTGTTGAGGGTAGCGTTATAGCCTGCCACAGACAGATCTCGCACCGGCTCAATGGGTCGGCCTCCTACACCCCCGGCATTCTGGCCAAAGACCCATGGCACTCCAGCTTTGTTTGCCTCTTCGTTTTTCTCAATGTCGATTTTCGCCTGGTAAATATCACCTTGCGCAGAGGCCTTGATCTTCCAGCCTTCGCCTTTGGCCATCTTGATCCAATCTTCATAGGGGTTCTGGCCCGCTTTGACCATGGCCTCCATCTCTTCGCAGGATTTAAGGCTGGCCCCAAGCAGGAGATCCACTTTTTGCGAATAGTTTTGGAAAATCTGATACAGGCCTGGCTGCGCGCGTTGCAAGACGTATAAGGGGAGGGCAGCGATACCAGATTGAATCGCCCCAGTCACCGTCTGGCCCAGGTTGTTGAGGTTGTTCATGATGTTGGCCCAAGATAGGCCTATATCAAACTTGCCACATGAATAGTTCAGTCGAGCATTTCCTCCAAAGCCTAAGTTGTGTGCGACCTGGCCGCGATAATTGGCAGAGCCGCCAGGCGAGCCGCCTCCCATTCGGTAATACAGCGAAGAGCCGCGTACGGGTTGCGCGTAGGCGTCGGGCATTACGCTCATGGAGGTCAACGCAAGCGCCAGCATCATGGCGGCTGGTTTCAAGCGCAGTGTGAACGGGCGTTGTGGTTGTTGCATAGATATTCTCGTCCTTCGCTTAAGGGATGCTGTATAAAAACTCACCACGGATGCGGCAGCAGTCATAGTGGTTCCACATATTCCACATATAGCCATCGGCACCATCGGTCTTGTAATCGCCAAAGCTGGCCAGGCTCAGTGAGTCATCGGCCCCAAAGGTCATGCAGGAGCGCTGAGCGCTCGGGTAGATCATTTGCCAGGTAGTAGGCTTGGAGGTAGGGAAGTACTTGTAGCCACTGCCTGGTTGCAGACGCTTGTAAATGTGAGGCTGCGCCGATTGCGAGATAATGCTGCCCACACGTGTAGCCAACACTGCAGAGGCCTTGACTGGGTGTGACTGCACCAGCTCGCCATTGCGTGGGTAGATAGGGCCCCAGGTGGTGGAAAGTGGCGAGGTGCTTACTTCTCCTGTACCAGGCACCCATGATTGGGGGTAGAGCATCTCCAGTGGCCAGAATCCGCGCCAGCTCATGGCATCCATGTCAGACTGGAAGTGCAAATTGAATGCGGATGCGGAGCCGGGGCAGAACATCTCAGATAGCCCACCGGAGGCACCCAGGCGCTGAGCGATCTGGACCATGTCTCTGATTGGCCCGAGATCTGCACCCACCATATCGACGCCGGACAAGCCAATGACTTGGGTGCTGACGCTTCCACCAAAGACATTGCTCAAATTTCCGATCGATGAGCTCAGCTCGCCAAGTTTTGCCGGAAAAGCAGAGACGGAGGAAATGATGTCTGCTGGTGCATTGGCCATGGCTCGGGCTGCTTCAATAAACTCGTTGCCCAGTTGCTGAGGAACTTGCCTCCAAGACTGCGTGATACGAGGCAGTTCTGTACGAGTGAAGGCCAATAATTCGCTATAGCCCGGAAACTGGAATGAACTGCCAAAGCTGGGGATGTAGCCGCTGGCGATGCTGGCAATCAAGCCTGCCGGGTTGCCTATGGCATCCGCACTTTTATAGGTCGTCACCTCGGTGCCTTCGCGCTGTGTTCCTGCTGAGGCATCGATTGGGGCGCCGACTACGGCTGATCCCACTGATGAAATAGCTGTCGCCAATGGCTTACCAACCTCGGCCCAAGGATGGGCCAGAGGATCGTTGTAGGTGCTGATCACGACATCGGGCACATAATGGGCAACGCGAACTGAAGTCCTGATGAAGCAGCCAATGAGCGGAACGCAGACCAACCAAACGCAGATACCTTTGACCTGATAGGACGTGCAACTAGGTAGTGCTGCGACCGTGTTGGTGACGACGCCCGCCGTAGTTGTGGCGGCTGTTGCTGGAACAGGCCGCAGCGCGGTGGCCAGCACCAGCAAACTAATCGCCAGCATGTGCCTAAAGCGCAAAGTAGTGATTGACATGAGCGCCCCTTAATTCTGGCTGTCACGCCAGGCAATAAGCGCCTGGTCAACGTCGACATAGTCAAAGACCACATAGCGCTGGTTGATAACCACGGCCGGTAAGCGGTCAATCTGATAACGCTGTGCGCGTGCCAGGCCGTTAACGGCACTGGCGACCATGGGTTGGATCATTTGTCGTAAGCGGGCTTCATTGTTGGCAACCCATAGACGCGCTTCTGCTTCGTCTTGTGGCATACCTTCATTCATCTGAGCTTCAAGATTACTCATTGCATCCAAACGGTAGATGGACAAGGCATAGTGTGGTGAAGTGCTTGGTGTTACCGGCATGGCAGTGTTGGCAAACACCTCTACGGTCATGACGCCTGCGTACAGATCTTGGCCAGGCTGTTGCGCAGTCGCTGCTGTGACGACGGTACACAGTGCCGCCAGAACCGCGATGCAAGTCGTGAGACGAGAAACTCCCTTGCGAAGTGAGCGTATCTTGATCATGCGCGACTCCGCGCCAGCTCTTGTGCCACCATTTGAGCAGCCCCCATTTCGTTGATCCCATGCTTTTCCATCAGGCGACGTCGGTGTGCTTTCTCATGGCCCTCAGTCATGGCTAACGCAATGGGAAGAGCAGGAGGAACGTTGCGAAAGAGCATCTGGCCGGTCGCAGATATCAGAACCCCTTCCGTGTATTTCGGGGGCTCTTTTTGGGCGGATTCCATCATGGCTCGCTGCTCAAAGGTGAGCGAACGAAACCGCACCACTTCTTCAATCTCTGCTTTGTCCATGGTCAGCAGCATCCAGTACTCACACATCGAGAGCACGCGCTCCATGGAGTCGGGAAAGTCTTTGAGGTTTTGTGTGGCAAGCCAGAACCAGGTATTGAATTTGCGCCACATTTTGGTGCCCTTGGCTATCTTGGGGCCAAGCAGCTCATTGGTTGTGATCAAGTGGCCCTCGTCAGTGAGAAAGACCATCGGGCGACCAGAGTGTTGGTTCAGCTCGGCACGGGACTGTACTGAGTCGATGAGGCTTGTGTACGCAACTGCCAAGGCGTCTTCATATCCGTCTTGGGTGAGTGTACCCATTTCAACCAGAGTGACGTCAGCATCCGGCCAGTCCTGACCCTCGCGATTGAATAATTTGCCTCGCAATGCCTGGGTAAATGTCATCATGGACTGACCCATTTCTTCGGCGCGTGCACGCCGCGCCGGTGACATGGTCTGGTCTTTATTCATGTGCATCAGCTGCAGGGCCACATCTTGTGTCAACGGGTGCTTGGCTCCCCGTTCTTTGCAACTGATCGCGGCCATGATGATGGCGCGTGATACCAAGTACCGGTCGGCTCGACTCATCTGTGCGACTTCGTCGGCTTCACCGCCTGTGATCATCAGGATCGCGGCAATCAGCATCTCGCCAAGTAAGTCCCTTTTATCCAGCTCGTCGTCCTGCTCTTCGTCCTCTTCCCTGGCCTGGAACGTTTCATGAAAAGACACGTCGTCAGTCGATGGCTCATCATCTTGGCCAAGCAGGGCATTGAGCAGCTCGTCATCGGGCAGGCCTGCGTTGCTGCGTGCCTGCTGCTCGGCCGCCACGAAGCTCTCCATCACTTCACTATCATCTAGTAGCTGGTACGCATGGACGAACGGTGGCAAGGACACTTTTGCGCTACTGTTCAGTTCAACTTTGTAGGTCGATAGCCCCCTGTCTTTAAAAAAATCCACCAAAAGGCCGAAGGAGTTCCCGGCATCGACAATCACTAGCCGTGGCCGATGAATGGCCATCGTCATCATGGCGATGTAGTTCAAGGTTGCCGATTTACCGGCTCCGGTCGGTCCCAGCACCAACATATGTGCGTTCTTTTTACGATCGCGTTTGTTGAGCGGATCCACAAACAAGGGTTCCCCGCCGCGATTCCAGAACCACATGCCAGGGTGGGGTGTGCCACGGGCACGGCCATACAGCGGTAAGAGGCGCGCAATATGGGAGGCGAATGTCAGACGGGATCGACGAAGTACCTGGTTATCGAAAGCGGGGTCATAGTTAAACGGCAGCGCCCGCATGAATGTGTCCAGCGGGACCAGGTCATGCTGATTACTGATGAACTTCAGGCCCGATGGGATCAACAGCGCATTAATTGTGTTGATGTTGCTATCGAGTTCATCCGTGCTGGTGGCGGTCGCGTACAGGGTCACCATCATTGGAAAGAGGTGGTTGCCCCGAACTATCTCATTCAAAACGTTGGAGCACTCCCGGTAGGTTTCAATGGCCTGCGCCGTCTTAGCGCGTGAGGCATCCCGGATCCGCTCAATTTGTGACTCGACGATGTGCTGCGGTGCAATCGTGATGGAGATCGAGAGCATCGAGCCAGGAGGTAGACGGTCAAACCGTGCAAATCGCTCTTTACCGTTGGCCAGCTCCGCCGTGAAGTGTCCGATTTCTGGCTGTTTGCGCATATTTTGCAAAGTCAGCGCTTTGACCGGTACGCCATCAAACTCAAATAACCCCTGTTCCAGGTCCGAACGAGGCTCATTGATGCTCAATAGCTCTGACAAGTCCCATCCAAAAATGGGCGTATCCTCGTCGTTGGTCAACGGGGTGTCGCCGGGGTAGGGTAATTCACGCATCATTTGCGTGCCTGGCGCCCAAGGCAGATCACGGTTAAAAAACGGCAGTAGCCACTCATAGAGGTCTTTGCCGGTACAGCGGCGAACGGCCACACCGGCCTCGGAAAATGTGGCCATGATGGTGTTGGCCACAGACTCGATTTGCTGCACCGGCGTTTGTGGATCATCGGCTGCGCCGCCAAATCGACGATACAGGCAACAACGAACACGGCGGATTTGCCCGCGCCAGACTTGACCGGTGACAAGCGTATCGGTGAACAGGCCATTGGGTTGCGAGACATTCGACAGGTGCGAGCGCACTTCATCCAATACCGCCTGGGTAAACGGCGAGTTCAGGATCTCCTGGCCCAGACCATCGTCCTTGTGTTGCTCCAGGATATAGTCGGTAAAGGTGTCATTAAGATGATCCAGGTTACGGTCATCATTGACAAAAAACTGTGCGATCCACGGTGCGCCGTTGACCGATGGCATGGCTTGCAAGGCCTCCTGAATCTTCTGGGCGTGCTCATTCAGAATTTCGATAGGCATGGCCTCGGTCGCAATCGGAGAGAGCTCAAACAGTGCACCGAGCGTATTGCCATCACGCAACACGAAAATGCGCTCATCAGGGGCATAGCTGATATAGGGCAGCATGTCGGTAAACGACGGTGGCCGCAGGGCCATGCGTCGACGGTCTGCGACGGTCTGGCCAGGAGACGATGCCTTTGCGGTGACTTGAGGAGATCGAGGAGTGCGTTTGCTGCCTGGTTGCGCTCCACGTTGACGCGTGAATCCGAACAAGCTGGCCACATTAGCGATCATCTGCGCCTCCCTTTTTCTTGGCGCTGGATTTAGCTTCAAAGTAGTCACCTCGCCACTGCAGCAAATCTTGGGTGACTTCACCAGGTAGCGCATACTGCGTCTGGTCGTACATCGGGAAGACGGTTACGTAGCCTGGAACCGGATACTGGCCCTTGGCTAGGTGGGGGAACACCACCATTACCAGGTCAGGGTTGGGCAAACGAGCAAAGCGTTGATTCATGGGTTCAATGGCTGACCAATATCGCTGCGTCAACTCATCGCCCGCATTGATCGGTCTGGCTTGCGTGCGCTCGCGCATCCGCTCCTGTGGGGAAATACGCGACTGACGAGTCGCTTCGTTTCGATAATCAGTACCTCGGTAGACGTCCAGCACCGTTGGCGAGTCCTTGGTGACCTCATTGAGCGGGGATTCGCGATCCATCATGACGGTGCAACCGCTGAACATGGCGGTGGTGATTAGAGCCAGCGCCAGGCGTTGGGCAGTGTTATTCCAGACCATAATGTGCTCCACGAGAAAGCTGCTGCGTCCCTTGCTGGCGGTACACCAGCTTGCGGGCGTTGGGCATCTTGTCAATTTGCAGTTCTTTATCAAGGTGAATGACTATTTGCTTGCCAGCCGGGGTTACAACGGCGTCGAAACTATTCTTGAGGCGGGAGGTCATCCAGGCGACGATCTCATTGGTTGCGCCAGAGGCCGCTTGCCCCATGGCGTAGCCACTGCGTGAGCCGGTGATTTGAGAGGTGGTATTGCCCGTGCCCAGGTTGTTGGAGACGGTGCGCTGGGCATCGGAGTAAGCTTGTGCGGCGACATCCAGCCCCTTGAGCATAGCCAGGTCAGCCAAATAGGCCGGGGCATTGGTGACGAATTTGCCGGGAATGCAGGGGTTGCCGTGAACGTCGGAGATGTAGCCCAGGTCTTGGGTGCTGCCGCCACCATTGACGTTGGCATTACCGCCGCCTTTGGAGCGTTCAGAAATGGTGCGAACCGTGCCGTCATTAAAGACAAAGGTGACCGAACGCACTTTTCCTTCTGAGCACGACAGCGCCATATCGCCGATCGCGACGCCAGTGACGATCATCCCTTCAATGTCAGCCGGTAACTCAAAGCCATTGGCGGCCAGGTTGTCTCGTCCGACGATCGCCTTAAATTGCATTGGATCAGTCACACGTCCATCAATAGGCACCCGACCGATGAGGCTGGTCATAGAAACAGCGCCAACCAGTGTTGAGTTCTCGGGCACTGTGAAGTACGGAATCGGTTCAGGCTTGGCGGCTTGTGGTGCTGACCGTGTTTGTGAGGCGGTGGGCCTGGACACAGGGCCCATGGAGCTATTGGCATAGGCCTGATTACCACTGGTACGGATATAGCGCGTTATGGCTGGACCATCATTGCCATTGCGGCCACGTTCGGACTCCGTTATCGCGCTGTACCCCATTGGGGGCAATACACGGTACGGGCCGGATGAGGCAACAGTTGCCGTGGGCGCTTGTGTTCCCATGGGCGTTGATTGATGAGGCCGCAGCGGAGTCGTTCTAGCTTGGGCCGCTCGATTGGCAGCTTCCGTTTCAGAACGGGCAGGCGACATGCCCATTTGAAAGGCGCGTGAAAACGTGTCGACCGCCTCGGAGCCGCGCTGCAAGGTTAGGTTGACTGCGTTTTTGGCACCTGTCTCGTCGCCGGTTGGATCGATCGAGTCCGTACGGGGTCCGTCAAGATTGAGCGTGTCACGCTGCTCTTGTTCGATGCGACGTGAAACCGTCGCATTAGCACCGCCCATGCGCTTATTCTCAGCGATGAGTTGATTGTTCATTTCAATCACGCGTGCCACGTCACGCCGCAATTGTTCATTGCTGGCGGTGACGGTGCGCAAGGTTTCAGCGGCGTTGTCGTTGTCAGCTCCTTGCGCTGCGGGCAGCGTGGCACTTTCAGGTGTCGGAATGGAGGTCAGTACCGGGTCTTGAGAGGATCCTGAACCTGAAAACTGCTTGTATATCACCACGCTGACGATCAGGACGGCGACACCACCGAGGATGGGGATCAGTTTGTTGCTAGACGTGCTGCTCATACTGTTGTTCCTTTATTAGCGGCAGGCTTCAAATCGGCGCTGGCACACCAAATAAATGGCGGTGGTGTCCGTCTCGGAACCGGCTGAACCAATCCGCCCATGCTGCGCGGTTGCTGCAATCCATTGCCCGCGCACTTGCTCCAGGGGAATTTCCAAGGGGTGGTGTGATCGGTTCTTGATGAGGACGGCTGTCACATAGAGCTGGCCAGAACGCCACTGCCCGACGGGGGTTGATACAACATTGACGCCGCGTATTAGGTTGGTAATTGGCTCGGCAGTGACTTCGACCTGCTGTACACCTGAGAGTGGCGTGGCCAGCCGCTTGGGGGCATACAGCTGGCGTGCGGCGTAGCGAGTGAGCTGAACCATGTCTGTGGGGGCTGATTCCGCCATTTGCTGGCTCAATGTGTGTTCATTGGCCATGCTGGTTGCTTGAGCAGCTGCTTGGGAGGCGGGGCCATCACCATCGCTTTTTCCTGCACCAGGTGATGAGGAGGCCACGACAAAAACCTGCAGTTCACTACGAGCACTGGCTGTCGTGCTGTCGGCAAGCAGATCGAAGGGAATTTGCTGCCCGGAATCAATGAGTTCGGCAATGATTCGCACGGGTGTGAACTGCTGTAGCGCTGTGATGTACATCGTGCGATCAATGACTTCGATTCGGGCAATCTTGGACATATCCGAGGGCACATGCAGGGCGGCAGGCGCCGGCAAAGTGATCATGCGTTCAATACCCACGGGAAGCGGGGCGCGCACAGGCGCACGATCAAACACCGCTCGCTCGACTCCATGTGGCTTGTTCTGCGGTGGCTTGCGGATGGTTTTGCCTGTTTCGTCTTGGTTTTCCGTTGCCTGCTGAATCGCAGCATCTACGGTACTGAGCGGCATTGACTGGCCACTCACTCCATTGCTGCCAGAGTACTGATACTCAGTCTTCGATGATGGGGTGCCGAGATCGGGGATCTCTCCCAGGTCGGGCGGATTATTTCCAAGTGCAGTTGTAGTGGGGGCCACATTGGCAGGTGGGTTTGTGCTGCCAGGATCTGGAGCAATGAGATCAGCTGGCACGCTCTCCAAGTTTGGTCCCAAATCTCGCACTTGCGCCTGTGCGTATTGGGCCAGTCCCAAAAGAGCGCAGGCCAGAGCTGTTTTGCGAATGCTAAGAATGGCTTTCATGGATGACAATCTCACTCGCTTTGAGGTTGGACGGGTCGCACCTGGATAGGTGTCGGAGCCGGATCAGTTACATTGGTGGCCGGGTCGCTGACGGTGCCTGGCAGCGTCGCAGGGATGATCTCTGATTCAGAAGGCAGGTCAGGACTCTGATTGTTCTTTTGAACGGCGGCGACTTCGTCAGGGTTCAAGCGGGCTGGGCGGTTGTTGCCATAACAATCAATGGCCAGCTTCCACGGGTTTTTCTCGGGGTCGACGTCATATTTCACGACACGCATCGGATACCGGATGTAGATGTCTTTGATTTGCTGGCCACGAAATGTCTCTTGCAATTGCATGTCGAGCAGTACGGTCCAGGTATTGGTGCCGTGCGGAATGACCCGTCTTGGTGAGAACCCAAACCCTGGGATCTCGGTCATGGTGCGTGTGCGTGAACGCAGCTCTCCGGCTCTGTCCCTTGTGTTCATGTCGTTCTCTAACTGAGCTCGACAAGACGGGGTGATGTACGACTGAAAGTAGTAGATCTGCTTACCGTAGTCTTTGTACCCATCGGCCTGCCAGCGATTGACCTGTTGCCATATGTAGTAGGCAAAGCCATACACATTGACGTCAGGGACAGGCGACTGACCGTCGGTTACGGTGACAACGTCCCCACCTTGAATGTTGGGGTGCAGGTTGACGTCGATTCGGTGCGGTGTACGGGCAGCAAAGTACATCCCCACAGCTCCGAGCGCAGCGACAACTAAAACAAGTGCGCCCAGTCTTTTGTTTGTCGCCTGAACCGTGGCCAGGGCGTTTAAATATTTTGAACTCATACGTTGTTGCTCGCTTTATCCGCTATCGGTGTCACACCATGAGCAGCGCAAGAAGAGGGGATGGCCGTTTCGCCCGTAGAGACAGCTTTCTGACGGGACGGTTTAGGGTTGAACGAAGTGGACAAGCTAAAAGGCAAGGTCCGGCCCAAGCTCCAATACCCGTTGTGACGGATGAATTTGGCTTTCACCCACCCACGAGAGGCCATCCAGTGGTGCATAGCCTGGTTGTAATAGCCGTCAGGACGGTTGCGCTTGAGGCCAGCCAGGTATTTAGAGGCAAACCACAAAATGACTAATGGCCCAAATAGCATGATGGCCAGCAGTGTTTGCCAAAAGCCGGTTATGGCCAGCAGTACCAAGCCCACCAGCAGACACACCACCACGGAGATCAGACCGATGATTTGTGCTTCATCGACCGTCATACCGTTCAGAATGGCTGGCTGAACATTCACGCGATCGGTTATCGGCGTAGCGATGCCCTGGGTAACTTGCTCATCCAGCTGTTCAAGATGTGGGGCAGAGGGTTTGCGAGCCATAGCGACATTTCCCCTTTACCCGAGCGTGGCGATGGCATACGTTGCCATGGCAACGAGTGCAATGGCCAAGACGCCACCAGTAATCACGTACTCTTTCAGGTCACTGATATCAGCTTGACCACGGGTGTATTGGTTCCACTTTGTGATCGCACCCATTACTACTTTGAGGAAAAAGTAGCCAACAAAGATCATGGCCAAAATAGTGATGCCCTGTTTCCAGTACGCACCCATCGCACCAAGCCAATCGCCGTCAGCAACTTGAGCCCCGTCAATGCCAGATCCCGGTGTAGGCATCGTGGGCAAAGCTGCCATGGCAGGTGACGAAAGTAACGCTACAGCAGGGATCAAAGCGGCTTGCGTGAGGTGACGCTTGGCTTTTTGCCACCCTGCTCGGGGTTTGGCCAACAACGCTTTCAGAGCGGTCATAGATAAACTCCATATGGTTTGAGGATAAAAAAAACGTGTGAGCGTCAAACCAACACCCACAGGATTAAGGACAACAGCACAACTAATTTGACGCAGGCCCAGACCACCTCTTCTTGCTTGAGCTGGTTCTCCCGGTAGTTCTCTAGAGCGGTCATTACCAACCACGCAAAGAACAGAACCACAACTGCAACCGTTATGACCGTCAGCACGATCTTCATGGCGTTTGGGTCAACACCCGAGCCCGCTGCAAACGCCTCTCTTATGTTGGAACCCAGCTGTGCATTGTTCATGCCCATAAGGGGATCTCCTGAAGCTGCGTCATTGGCGGTAGTCGCCTCGCAGTGGCTCGACCGGGCGCGGCTGCATAGGGGCATTAAGGTGTTGTTGAATTCCCCGACGCATCACGTCTAGATCATTGATCAACCACTCATATCGAAAATTGACCCGTTGAGATGGAGGGGCATCACGAGAGGCTGCGGCCACCATCTGCTGCACGACGGCCAGCTCGTTTTCAATCCGTGCCAGACTTTCGCGCTCGCTATCGGCATCACCAGCCTGAACGGTGGCGCATGCGACGAGCATGAGCGCGGCTGCCCAGGCGCGATGAGTCTTACGTTCTGAGGGGCCAGATTGCTGTGGTTTCATTTCTGTCGTTTCTCCAATGTCGTGATGTGAGCGCTACATATACTTTTTGAGGGAAGCCACTGTGGTGCTGAGCGTTGCAGCGACCAGCGCGGTGAAAATCAGAACCATGTAAGCGGGGTTGAAACCGCCGAACGGCCAGGTCAGATACAGACCGAAACCTCCAGTCAGCGCCCAGGCGGTGTATCGCTTAGCGTGGTGATATACGAAGGAGGACTCACGGCCGCCGCTCCACCGGCGCAAGTCACGTCGAACCAAGCCATCGACTGCACCGACAAGGCACGCAAGAACGAAGGCCGGTAGTGCGTAAAGGGCAATCGACAGCCGAAGCGCCACGTCCATCGCGACGTACATGGACAGCACAAGCACCGTGCTGATAAATTGGCTGGCATCAGCGCCTATCGTTTTGAGCCTGGATGAGAGGCTGTTGTCATTTGCCGCTGCCTCTTGTGCTCTACGCATTGCGCGTTGACGTGCCATGACAGGGTCGTGACTATCGGCATACCACTGCAAAATTCCGAATTTCTCGTAAGGCCAGGAGATATAGCTGAGCATCTTGTTTGAGAAGGCCACGGTATTGGGAATAATCAGACTCTTTGGTGCAGCCTCGATATAGCTCAGATCCTGTTCAACGATTGAGCGAGCATGGCCTGTACCTTGGTCTTTCCAGATCGTATGGATGCCAACGAGCTCAATGAGCAAACCCAGCACACACGCTGAGACAGAGACCATCAGCAAGCCCATGACCATCTCAAAGGTCATCAAAATAGGGCCGCGAGTAGTGGGCTTTACAGGACGACTGTTCGAGTTGGTACTCATCCGTGTCCCCTTGTGATCAGGCCCATCGTGTCAGTGCTTATCGAGCTGCTGCTTTGATCGTCTTCATCGGGGTCAGGGTCTTGCACCGCAAGATCAGTGGCGATCATGCCTGTGCCATCGGCAATTGGTTGGCTATTGAGCCAATTTTCAGTGAACCAATCGGTCTCACTGGCCCATTGCTCGGAGGTCCGGTAGCGGGCCTTCATTTGCGCGGCGACGTTTTGCAAAGACTGCGGTACAAATTCGTCGTTTCTTGCATCAGCCAACGGAATTCGGATCTTGAAGCGACGATTGCCTTCAAGTAGCGCAAAGGCTTGGCCTTGCGGCAGTTCCAGCACATCGGCTGGTTCAATCATGGGGACCTTGGTTTTGGTCCAGATATCGTCGTTGCGACTGATAAAGTCCACGCCGGTGCCTTGGGCGGCGGTGTCTGTGACACCTGACATTGGCGTGAGATGGACGACTTCGACTTCGGGAACCTGGTCGGTCAGCAACTTAGCCGTCGTGACACTGCGCACGCGCAGCATGACCAGGTGATTGAAGTTGTCCAGGATCTGACCTGCTTTGGCCTTATCCCCGACTTTGGCCTCAATATCAAAAGCAGACTGTGTGTATGCCGTGATGCGAAAGCCTGAGCCGCCCAGCTTGTTCACCATGGGCACAAATTCAGGACCCGCAATCTCATTGACTTCGTCAAAGTGGGCGCAAATGGTCGGTAGTACGATCTTGCCGTCTGGGGCATGGGGATCCAGTCCGGTCTTGTAGAGTTTTCCGCCGACACTGACCAAGTCGGCCAGCATGGAGTTACCCACGGCAGAGGACACTACTGAGTCAGACAGTGCATCCAGGCCAACATAGACCACTCCGCCCTGACGGATGACACTCATCCAATCAAAAATTGGTCGCTTATCGGTATGGTCGTAATAGTCAGGTGAGATCAGTTTGCCTACCGCGCCGGTAGTCAGTTTCTCCAGAAACGGGCCAAGACTGGCGATGATCTTTTCGTAGAAACTACGCTCATAGCTAAAGGCGGCTGCCAGGCCTGCGAGGACCGTATCGTTGATCTTGGCTTCTTTAATGAGCAAGAACATCGCCACAAACTCGGGCTTTCGATCGGCCAAGGCTCTTGGCACCGGCGGAGCGGTTTTGCGGTCTTGCAGCGCAAGTTCAAGGTTGGCCAGCCTTACCTCCCAATCGATTAGGCGACCTTGGCGGGCCTGCTGGGCAAACACCATACGGGCATAGTCCATGAACAGGCCGTCAATGCCGGTCACATCTTTGAGCAAGGCTTCATAGGTCGGGACACGACCAAGTGCTACCTGGGCTTGAGCGACAATATTGGTAAATCGCCAGGAGAACTCTTTAAAAGCGGCGGAGTTTCCGCTGCTGGGCAAGGCGTTGGTGGCACGGGTGGCTACCTCAGTGATGCGCGAGAAGTTGCCAATGCCGTTGTATCTGGCCGAGATCTCGGGATAGCCCAGGTGAAACATGTAGAACTGGTCCAGGCGGCCTGCGCGTGCGCATTCGGCATACATACGCAGCATCAGATCGGCATCCCCCTTGGGATCGATCACGATGGTGACGTGCCCGGCGTGAATGTCTTGGGTGGCAAACAACTCCAGCAGCCTGGTCTTGCCTACACGCGTGGTGCCCATGACCAGCATGTGGCCATTGCGAGAAGATTGGCGAATCTTGACGGGCGCTTCGTCCATGCTGCCCACGCCATGCACGATGGGTGAGCCACCTAAGTCGGGATGAGGCTGCAATGGGTTGAGCCAATGATCAATGCCTGCAATTCCTGCAATGGCCCTAACAATCGGTTTAACAGGGCCTTTGCCTTGTGCCTGCTCGATGGCTTTTGCACCCAGGGTTCGGAGGGCCAGCTCTTTTGCTGATGGACGTACAAAGCGCTTGGCCTGCGGTTGCAACGCCTCGCGTTTACGTTGCGTGTGCGCTTGCGACCACTCGAACCCTTCGCCCAGGTAAAACTCTCCCGGTGCCACGGGGATTTTGGCAGGGGCAATTCGTGTGACCTTGTAATATTTCAGGTGATGGTGGTAACGCTTGATCCGCATTGCCTGCTTAAAGCGGACCCCGCCGAAGTACCCCGACCCTGCGGCCGCAACGTAGCCCAAAGAAGGGGGCATCATCAGTGCCCAAGGTGCCACGGCAGCCGTGGCCGTGACGGACCAGGCGGTTGCCGCGCTCCAGATCTCGACAGGCGGACGCAGTAACGCTTCCAAGACGGCGTTATTTTTCATGCGCTTCACCTCGTTCAAAACCTTCTGAGAAGATGATCTGTCGTGCTTTACCGTCGAGTCCAATCAGTACGGGGTAGACCGTCACATGCGCTGCGGCAAGACGGCTCTGTAACCAGTGGCCGGAATCAGGAACGATCGGCAATGCGTTCACTTGCCGCTGGATGTCTTTAAAGCGCTTTTCAGTCGTTGCGGACACCACAATGACGGTGGCCTGCAAAGAAAGCAGGCGAGCCAGATGGAGCTTGAGCCATTCTTCTGAGCCTTTGTCGTCACCGACAATGGCCAATGTTTGGGTCATCCATTTTGGGTTGAATACTGGAACAGCCGATGGCTTGAGCACCCCAGGTTGTAGCAAGGGCGACGTCAGAGGGAACTGAGCACCAGCACCCACACCTGGTTGATCCGCCCCTGAAATCAAGGCCGAATAATAGGAAACAGCAGGAACCGAATCGTCCATGGTGGCCGGTACGGTCTGCGCATGAGCGGGGCTGGAAATCAGCGCAGTAGCTGCACATAGGACAAGGGTGAGATTACGGTGCATATCGTCTCCACCCTGTTGATGTGGCCAGCTCAGACTCGTCTAAGCCCAGGTTCGCCAATTTGTTGAATACACCACGGCTATAGCGATTACCGCGGCTGATCCGCTCTTGAGTGTTTCGTGAGCCCGTGTGGTAGAGAGCGACCGCCAGACGCCAGGAACTGTTGCGGTCAAAGTGTTCACGCAGAATTTGTGCACCTACATCGAGATTGGGGTAGGGATCCAGAGCACGTTCAAAGCTTTTGAGCTTGTCGTTGTGGTAGCCCCAGTTCACCTGCATCGCACCGCAATCCACATTGCGGATACCTCTGACATCTACATACTTGCGCAGGGCCTTGAGGGTGGCCTCATAGGAGCCATAGCGCTTAGCAGCACCTCTGACGCACAGAGTCCAAGGGTAGGGCAGCGTCTGCCGACCAAATTTCATTTGCGACTCTTGCAGTGCCACGCCGTAAAGCAGCCACGGATCAATGTTCCAGCGCTGTCCCGCCCAGTCATAAGCGCGGGGTGGCAACAAGGATGCCGTCACGATGGGCGCACCAGGACGGGTGCGTGTGCGAGGCATCTGACGAACATAGCCGTGGGGGATGGTCGTCTGCTCCTGGGGTGTGATCTTGGGTTCAATGCGCACAGCCGTATCTGACCAATATGGCCACCATTGCGGGTCCAGGCCTTCAGGCTGCGCCAGCTCCGATTGCGCAGGCGCAGCCATTGCCCACGAGCGCGTCATGACGCCACTGGCCGTCAGTGCGGTGAGGGCGCCAAGAAACTGTCGACGGTGCATGGAGGTCCCCATTACTTCGCAGAGCCCTGTGCTGGCACACTTTGAGTCAGAGGCGTGTAGCCCGGAGCGGGTGTCTCGATGATGGCCGTGCGCGGCACGTTCAAAGTGTCAGCCGCACCTACCGTGGCGGGAACGGGTGGGATTTGACTGAAATTAACAACCGGTTCATTCGGATAAAGGCGGGCCATCGCTTCGGTAAACGCTCGGTTCCATGCCAGCGACCGCTCGACGTCGGCATGAAATGCACGGGCGAACATTTCGGCATATTTGCGGCGCTCAGCTTCTGAGGTCGCGTGAATACCAAGCGCTTCAATAGGTGAGAGGTTTTCAACTGAGAATGCTTTACGGGGGCCTTCCAGCAAGGTCTTGGCGCGCAACATTTCTTCGTCAGTTAAGCCCCAAATATTGGCGCGTAGGCGATCTACGGCATCCAGTGCAATCGGATTGCGCCCTTGTGCCTGCGTCGCATTGGTGACTTCTTCGGTACGCTGCTGAGCGGTGGCCTGGGTTTGCGAATGAGCCACCACAGGGAAAAGCAGGGGCAGGCAGATGACTGCTGCTTTGACTTTCATAAGGCGCGGCATCACTGGCCCTCCACGGTTAACTTGGTGGTTTTTCCGTTTACAAGAAAAGAGGCGCTGCGCTCGGATGCGCTTGCGCTTTGCAGCGTGACGCCGTTGACGGTGTCACCTGGTCGCATTACTAGGGTTTGGTTGTCACCTGCGCGTGTACTGGCGACGACAACGGAAGGTTTGCCATCCCACATATCGACTGAGACAAGGCGAACGCTTGGCTTCGGTGCCGCCTTGGCTCGACGTGTGACCGGCTTTTTAACGGGAGCAGGTTCAACAACTGGCACCACCTCTGGCTCTGGTTCAGGCGCAGGTGTGGACAGAGCTATCAACTGCTCGTTTTGATGCAAGAGCTCATTGAGTAACTGCCTGATTTCGTTGACATCACGTTGCAGGGACGAGATTTGCACCTCGAATGTTGGAGTTTCTTGAACGGCGTACGAGCCTTGCGATGTTTCAAGGTTCGATGGAAACGACTCTCCGAGATCAATGGAAAGTTCTTGAAATTCCGTTGACTCTGCCGTGTCTATCGGTTCCGTTCCCATGGGCATGTCAGAAGCTTTCTCTACATTGCCTAGTTCACTGGTGGTGGGAGCAGGGGAGGGCTCACTCTTTTCCTCATCCTCAATAGGGGAGACCTGGCCTTCGATTTCAGCCAGTGAGGGCTCGGCTGCCGACAAGGCGGCTGTTTGCTCAACCACAGGTTGGTTAAACAGATATTTCCAGCTCAAGAACAGGACAGCAAAAAGCATCAAAGCCAGGATTAGCTTCCACGGATAGCCTGTCTTTTTCTTGGACGTTGGAGTATCGGTATGCGCAGCAGATGCCAACGGGGATGGCGAAACGCTGGAAAGCTGCGGTTGATTGTCTTGTTCAGCAAAGAAATCGGTGACTGTTTCACTGCTTTGCGTCTCGTTCACAGGATCCACTACGGACGAAATCACGGGTTCCACGTTCTGTTTTTCAACGCCTGCAGTCTGGCCTTTGCCCGAGAACAGAATGAGCCAGAGTGTTCGCATAAAGCCGTGTTTATCCTGCGTAGCAGCCTCCAGCTCGCGTCGGTAGTCGAGATCGTGTTGATCCAGTTTTTCTTGGCGTTCACGCTCAAGCTGCTGGTCTTGCTCCAGTCGTTCATGTTCCAGGCGCTCTAGCCTTTCACGCTCTACCTGTTCGGCTTGTTCCCGGCGACGAAGATCGTCTTGCTGCTGTTGCCACTGTTGATCTTGTTGGTTCATGGCTGCACCCCGTTGATGCGTTCGGTCAGGGGTAACCATGGTTTTTTAGGGTCAACAGTGACCGGGTAGGTTTGGGCTTGGAGCCAATTTTGTGTTAACGCGACTCCTGACAGAGTCGGCTGCGCCGCCAGACTGATCCACAGTCTGCGACGGATGGGGTCCTCATCCCAGCGCCAGGTCTCGCCGACGAGTGCATTCAAGACGTCACGCACACGATACGTTCCCAGCGACCGCTGGGATTCTGGAAGGGGTAAGCGAAGAAACTGCGCAGCTTCTAGCGATAGCTTGGAGCGATCAAGCTGCCAGCCTGTCCGTTTGAGGGTGTACTCAATTGCACCATCAATGGTGGCTACGTCTTGACGTGGGTATGTCAGCGCCACAAACACAGACAGGGGATCAGAAACGCTATGCCCTGGTGTGCTGGCTTGTGTGCTGTATTGTCCTATCCGCACCTGTGTGCCGTTGTCGTAGGTATCCCCGACCTGGGCTTGGGCCTGCAACGCCAAAACAGCCAGTGGCGCGGCAACAGCGAGTCTAGCTGTCCAGCTCATGAAGTACTCCATCCGATTGAGAATGGCTTTCAGTGTTGCAAAGGCCCCCCAAGGTGTCGCTCGTTAACCCAAGGTCACGTAACACGGGGTTTCAGCTTGACGAAAACAGTTATGTGCGTTATCCACGCGGCCTGCTATATGCGTTTTTGAGCAAGTAAAGAAAGGGCATCCGAGTTAGAATGCTCTGTATTGCACAATACAAATAGAACAAGAATGTGTTGACGGACTGCCGGGGCGTCAATCCGCTACTGGGAAATGGTTGCTACGGGGCAAGGGCCTTATCCAAAGGGCCGCCGTCCACCTAAAAATCCGGTGGCCGTCGGGAAAGGCCTTACGGGTAGGGGAAAAGGGGGCTTACGGGTTACGCATCGCTTCACCCAGGGGCTGGGTGAAGCGATGCAAATGGCCTCTGCCAGCATAGCGGGCTGTGACTTATCAGAACTTAACGTTGTGCGCAAGCGAGAACCCTAGGTTACGTCGCACCCGGTATCGCGTTGAGTGATAGCAAACCGCTTTGTAGAGTGGCCGCTATGACTATCCTCGCCCACACGTACCTAGACGAGCATCCATACCCCGATCCTGGGTTCCCCCATTTTGGGCGTGATGCGCACGACCGTGCTCATGCGATTTACCGCATTGTCGAACACCTGACTGAGCTCGGATTGGCTGAATGGGTCCCCCATTTTTCAGCATGGCTATCGCGCTATGACGGATTAGAAATTTATGCCGAGGATGAAGATGATCCTCATCTGTGTGTGAGAGAGATTTTGAAGAATCATTGTCATAACCTGGCGCAAGAAAGCAGCCAGGCCGTAGATATCGCAGGGCGCAAACAGAGCATTGTTGACGATATTTTGCAGCAGCCATTTGTCCATTATCGGGCTCACTGGGGCAAAAACATGCTGCCTGATCCTGATTCAATTCAATGGAATCCGCTGGAGATGAGCTGGTTCCATTTCCTGCAGCAGGGCGACCCTCAACATCCCACTGAGTCACTGCATATTTTGCTCACATTGCGACATCCTCGTCCGACTCTGGAGACGTTGCGAGCCCATTTGCTTGAACGTTAGAGCATGACTTACCGCCGAACCCCGCCTTGGATCTCGAAGTTCTCCACTTTTATTCCGCGACGCGCCTCCAGTACGACTAAGCCCGCGCCGGTTCCATCACCTCCAAGTCCCCCACCAGTTCCAGTTGCCCAACGTGTAGCAGGGCGGGAGGAAGGGTGGTTACGCGTGCTTGAGTCTGATGACCTGATCCGTCTGTTGAAAGCTCAAAAAGCGGTTCATCAAATGTTCCTACAGTCTCGTGTAGCAGATCCTGTTTTTAGACGAGATTTCATACCTGCTATCCGACGATATGCAGAATACGTCCAGCTCATGCCTGCCTCAGAAGCCCACCATCATGCCCACGCAGGTGGTTTGTTGGCCCATACGCTGGAGATGGTATTGGCAGCGATGACCTGGCGAAACGCGCATTTTTTACCGACGAATGCTCCCGTTGAGCAGATTGACGCCGAGCGAGATCAGTGGACCTATGTGGTCTTCTACGCTGCACTGCTTCATGACATTGCCAAACCGATGACGGACCTACGGATCTTATGGCGAGGCGGGGCGATGGATGAACCGTTGCGATGGAAACCGCTTGCTGGCTCATTGTTCGAAGTGGGGCAGGGACGTCTGGATCTGGAGTATCGGGTCGAGTTTGAGCCAAAAGCCAACCGGGACTACCAGGCCCATAATCGCTTGGCACTGACACTACTTCATCAGATTGCACCAAAATCTGCCTTAACTTTTTTGTCTCAAACGCCTCACGCCTTTGATGCGCTGACTCATTATTTGTCTGGCCACAAGGATGGATTGTTGGCTGACATTATCAAACGCGCTGACCAGGCCTCCACCAGCAACGCATTGATGAAGGGCAGTAAGGCTCGTTTTGCGACAGCCAATGCAGTGCCGCTGGTGGATTTACTGATGCAAGCGCTCAAAAGCATGTTGCAGTCTGGAACGGAATTGCCGCTCAATCGTACTGGAGCTGCCGGATGGGTGTATGACGGCTCTGCCTGGTTTGTGGCTAAGCGTTTGGCCGATGCCACACGGGCCTGGATTAAAAAGCATGAGCCTGACGAATCTGTACCTGGCGAGGCCAAGAACGATAGGCTGTTTGACACATGGCAGGAATATGGAATCTTGCAGGTCAGTCCTCATTCTGGCCAAGCGATTTGGCACGTTGAAATCAACGGGCAAACGCCGGCAACAGAAGAGGGCACAGAAGCCCATCAGTATCGACACAGACTAAGTGTGCTGCGCTTTCCACTGTCAAAGCTCTATGATGATCCAAACTTATACCCACCGGCGATGTCCGGAGAGATCCATGTCCGGGCCAAGCGTGGCGATGATGAGTTTGAAACAGAAGCTGATCCAGCTGCAGTTAATCCTGAGCACAGCGCTGACACAACAGTCATTCAGGCCAAAGCTGCTCCAGAACACATTGATGAAGGAGCATTGACGCAACAGGTGGCCACAATGGCCAAAACTGCTTCAGCTCGCCCACAAACGGCTGCACCCAAGCGTAATCTTGTTCCAGCAATGGAGTTTAGAAAGCCCAAAAATGCGTCAACTGGCGCAGCCAAGCGGCAAACACCGAAAAATGGCGCAACGCAAAGTGGCAACCAGCCCCAACCTGGGCCAACCTCAAGCAATACTCACCAAACTGCTTCAATTCAAGCATACGACGACGAGACGGTGATTTTGCCAGCCGAACTCGCCGTAGATGGCTTTGATGTTGACGATGACTTTCTGGATGAAGCTGATACAGCATCCAACATTGTTCATCGCAGCCCACCACAAACGTCGCAAAAGATAACGTCGGTGAGCTCAGCGCCAACAGCGGTGGTTAGCAGCGCACGTCCAGGCAAAAAACCACATCAACATGAAGCAACAGCCATAGCTGCAGCAAAGGCTAAAAGTGTTGTGCCAGCCTCTGTTGAGCACACACCTGGAGCATTACCAGCCTTACCGACGCCTAAAGCGCCGGTTTTTGAGCCAGACCGTGCTCCAAAGACACAGGCAAAATCTCAACGCATGTTCAGCCAGGCCAACACCACGCCGGTCGTGTTGACACCGAGCCTGCCTGAACTACCGCATGAATCCCCGGTGAAGGAACCCAGCGAAGCTGCGACGGCGTTCATCCAGTGGCTGCAGCAAGGCTTGGCCAGCCGTGAGATTAAATACAACGAATCTGGGGCACCCGTACATTTTGTAGAGGAAGGCATGGCACTGATTTCACCCAAAATTTTCAAGCTCTACGCGGCTGAAACAGGACCTGAAGAGCAAGCGGATGCCATGGGGATGCAGATTCAGCGAGAGGTTATCAAAGCTGGGTGGCATCGGATGCGGCAAGTAGAAGGTGGTGGCAAGGTCAACATCTTGCGCTACCAGATCATTGGCAAAGGAAATGTGCCGATCGCCTCGCTGGCAGCAGTGGTGTTGACGGACCCGGATAGGTTTGTTTTACCCGTGCCACCAGTCAATCCAGTCTTGAAGTTGGATCGTTGAATAAAGGGGATGTTTGACACAGGATAAAGTGCTGTGCTACCGTCCGATCAGTCGTGCAATTCAACGTTTCGACGGGGTTTCGGTTTAGATTACTGTGAGGTGCCTAACTTCACATAATGCAAAAAACTGCTGAACAGGCTCGTTTTCCTCCCTAGAGGCCGGCTGGGAAACATCGCATAATGTATATTATGTAAAGTCGATAATCGATAGACTTTAGCCCCATTCCCTTAAGCACCTGTTTTTACCGCTTTTCACTCCTCTCTCTGCTTCCGGATTATTTTTGCTCTGAAGGTAGTTAAGTCTTCTCTTGCATGGTTATAGTGAGCAGCTATGTAAATCGGAGCAAAGCACCATGGGCCATGTACTACAGTTTGCCGAACGCGATCCCAGCTTGAGTGATGACTTGGCCAAGGCGCAGATTGAAATCCTGCGTGAAGCCTTGCTGTCCAAGCAGTACGAACGTCTGGATAAGGCAGATCAAACCCTGCTGATCGTGGTGGCAGGTATGGACGGTGTGGGTAAAGGCTCTGCTATCAATACCTTGAACACGTGGCTGGACCCTCGCCATGTGCACACTCTGGCGTTCGGCAAGTTAAGTGAAGAAGAAGCCATGCGCCCTTTGATGTGGCGTTATTGGAATAGCTTGCCCGCTCGTGGTCAGACGGGTTTGGTGTTTGGTTCCTGGTACGCGCCTTTGATGAAAGAACTGGGCCGTAAAGAACCGGATCCGGCCAAGATTGCTTTGTATACCCATCTGATTAATCGTTTTGAAGCGCAGTTGGCCTATCAAGGCGTGCAGGTTTTGAAGCTGTGGTTCCATCTTTCTGCGCAGGCTCAACTGGATCGATGCGCTACCTTGATGTCTGATCCTAGTACTGCCTGGCGTGTCAGCAAGGCTGACCTGAAAGTTCATAAGCAATTCAATCGTTTGCGCAATGCCGCGACGCAAACTATCAATTTGACTCATCGGAATTACGCCCCTTGGGTTGTTATCCCTAGCGCAGATAAGAACCTGCGTGATGTGTCTTTGGCCAAGGTGGTGTTGCAGGCCATGGACAAGCCTGTTGTCCCGCGTCAGGTGAAAGAGCCGCATGCCTTCCCGTTTCGCTTGAACGTCCCGGCTGCTTCGCTTCAGTCCCCTCCTCCTGAAGAATCTGTGCAGGATTACGACGCCGAGCTTTTGCATTGGCAGGGCCGTTTATCCTGCGCGGTACGTAGCAAAGCTTTCCGCAAGCACTCTTTGGTACTGGTGTTTGAGGGGCGGGATGCAGCGGGTAAAGGCGGCACTATCCGCCGTTTGACCGAAGCCCTGGACGTGCGCACTTACGATATCCACCCTATTTCTGCCCCTAATGCTGTGGAGCTGGCACGCCCTTATCTATGGCGTTTCTGGCGCAAACTGCCGCGTCTGGGGGAAATCTCGATTTTTGATCGATCCTGGTATGGCCGTGTGCTGGTGGAGCGGGTGGAAAAATTGATTTCCCGTGCCGCCTGGCATCGTTCTTACGAGGAAATCAACGAATTTGAGGCACAGTTGCTGGCCAACGGTACGGCTGTGATCAAGTTCTGGCTGGATATTGATAAGGACGAGCAGCTCAAACGCTTCAAAGCCCGCGAGGAAACGCCCTTTAAGAATTACAAGATTACGGAAGACGATTGGCGTAACCGGGAGAAATGGACGGCGTATCAACGCGCGGCGGAGGAAATGTTCGCCCAGACCGATACTCACATGGCACCTTGGCATATTGTGCCCAGCAAGGACAAAAAAGCCGCCCGTATTCAGGTTCTGCGTACGGTCGTCGAGACGCTGGAGTCTTTGGATGAGCACATGATCAGCCTGAATGAGCCGGCCTTGTCTGATCAGGTCAGTGAGCAGGTATAAGGATGCACGTGCTTTGTTACCGACAAGGCTTTACTTCGGTTAGGCGTATTGTCGACTTGCCGTGACGATGAGCCTTATAAATCCTGCCGTGCTGCCAGGCTAAGGATTTTGCGCCAACGTTTGGCTTCTGCGGTATGGGTAGGTTGGATTTCCCAACTTTGTATTGGGTTACGCAAAGTCAGTGTCAATCCCCTGCCCTGCAGCTCGACTGAGTCTATATCCGCAAAAATAAACGCTCGTGTTCCCTGCCCCGTTTGAATCTGACCGCGTTTTTGCAGGGCATCCAGGCGTATTGAACCGTCGGGTAAAGCCAGTTCCAGAATGCGCTGGCCTTGCTGCTTTTTGCCGTGAATGGCCAGATAACGGCGTCGCCATACGAGGAAGGGGGCCACCAGAATGGCCGCTGCGATCAGCAGGCTCAAGATCGCGGCAATAACTCCGGCACTGGCACTGACCAGGCTAAAGAGCTGCATTCCACCATACACAAGCGCCGCAATAATCCCCAGGAACAGCAGGACGACGATGATGGGCATGGTGGAAAACTCCTTGTTTTAGCGGGCTTGGACTTTTACGGTGGCCGCGGCCTGGCGGGCGTTTGCACGGGCCGTTTCCAGATCAGCGTCTGCGGCCAATGCGACACCCATGCGGCGCTTTTCAAAGCTCTCGGGTTTGCCGAACAGACGGATATCAGTTTGCGGGATGCGCAAGGCTTCAGCCACATTCAGGAAATCCACGTCTTTTGCGTCTACACCGCCGTAGATCACGGCGCTGGCGCCGGGCATACGCAAGGCGGTATTCACAGGCAGGCCCAGAATGGCGCGTGCATGCAGTTCAAATTCCGACTGCCATTGGGTGGCCATGGTGACCATGCCGGTGTCGTGTGGACGGGGGCTGACTTCACTGAACCAGACCTGATCGCCCTTCACGAACAGCTCAACGCCAAACAAGCCCTGGCCGCCCAGGTTCTGGGTAACGGCTTGGGCAATATCGCGTGCGCTTTGCAGAGCTGCGGGACTCATGGGCTGGGGCTGCCAGCTTTCTACGTAGTCGCCATCTACCTGCTTGTGGCCGATGGGATCGCAGAACTGGGTTTCGATCTGGCCGTCTGCTCCTACGGCACGGACAGTCAATAAGGTGATTTCGTAGTCGAAGTCGATAAAGCCTTCAACAATGACGCGGCATTGGCTGACGCGGCCACCCGCCATGGCGTAGTCCCAGGCTTTGGCAACATCGTCCGGGCCGCTGATCTTGCTTTGACCCTTGCCCGAGCTGCTCATCAAGGGTTTGACGACGCAAGGGTAGCCAATCTTGTCGTCGATAGCGGCTTGAAGCTCTTCCAGCGATTCGCAGAACTGGTAGGGGCTGGTGGGAACACCCAGGGTTTCAGCGGCCAGGCGGCGGATGCCTTCGCGGTCCATGGTCAGGCGAGCCGCACGGGCCGTCGGAATGACGCGTACCTTGCCTTGGGCTTCCAGCTCTTCCAGCACGCCGGTGGCAATGGCTTCAATCTCGGGCACAACCAGGGTGGGCTTTTCTTCTTCGATCAGGGCGCGCAATTGTTCGGCATCACTCATGGTGATGGTGCGCGAGTGATGGGCGACCTGCTGGCCAGGTGCGTTCTCGTAGCGGTCCACCGCTATGGTTTCTACCCCCAGGCGTTGCAGCGCAATCAGTACTTCTTTGCCCAGCTCTCCCGAGCCCAAGAGCATGATTTTGTCCGACGACGACGATAAAGGGGTGCCCAACAGGCTCATGGCGCGTGCTCCGCTGAAAATGAGAAATTCAAAAGCGGTATTGTAATGCAGGCGACGCCGGGTTTTTTTCAGGCAGGACTGCTTTGTCCGCCCTGCTGGCACACAGGCTTGCAGGGCGGATGTTTTCAAGGCTCTACATCAGCGGTCAGGCTACTCCACCATTAGCTGCGCCATCATGCCCAGGTCCTCGTGCTCCAGAATGTGGCAGTGGAACATGCGCAGGCCGGGCAATTCCTGGCGGAATGCTAGCCGGACCGTCTCATTGGGCCGCAGATTGACCGTGTCGCGCCAGGCCCGGAACGCCTCCGGTACGGACTGCATCCCGGTTTGGCGCGCCAATACCTGAAACTGTGTGCCGTGCAGATGGAAAGGATGGTCCATATGGGAATCGTTAATCACATCCCAGTACTGCCACTGCCCTGTTGGGCAACGCAGGTCGATGCGGTCCATGTCGTAGACCTGATTGTTGATACGGAACATGGAACGCATGGCCGCCATGCCGGGCATCATATCGTTGTCCATGCCTGCCATACCCTGGTGGTTCATCCCGGATGAGGCTGTCATACCGGCGCCGTGCCCAGACTGCATGTCATGGTTCATGGGCATGACTTCGCTGAATACGACTTTTGCGGTACTGGCGGCTGCTGGAATGGCAGGGATTGCGCGTAATTGCTTGGGCAGTTCGATTTCCTGATGGTGGATTTTCAGTGTTGCCAGCGTCAGGGTTTCGGGACTTTCCTGCACCATCATTTTTTGCCGATCGTAATACAGTGCTTGCAAGCTGCTATCCAGATCTTTATCCGCCTGGATAAAGAACTCCACCCGTTCGGCCGGGGCCAACAAAATCGACTCGGCCGCTGCCAAGGCTTGCTCTAACAGTCCGCCATCTGTACCGACTTGAACCAGACGGGCACCGGGGATGTGCAGCTTCAAATAACGGGCAGAACACGAGTTCCAGACACGGATGCGTTCTGCTGTGCTGGCCTGGATAAGGGGTTGGCGTTGACCATTCAGCAGCACGAACTGCCCTTCCCTGCCGTTCATCCAGTCGGGACCTGTGTTGGCCGGAATATGGCCATTAATGTCCAACCGCAGATCGCTAATGGCCCAGTGTTGCTCCGTATAGTCTTTCAACGGGTCTTTGGGAGAGCGGACAATAATTGTCCCGCCCAATCCGTGGGCGACTTGCTCACCGCTTTTGCCATGAGGGTGTGGGTGATACCAGTACGTACCGGCGCAGCCTTCGGGCAAGGTAAAGCGGTAGTAGCGGCTTTGTCCTGGCATCACCGCGTCTTGTGGGTTGCCGTCCTGATCAGAGGGAACCGGCAAACCGTGCCAGTGGATGGTAGTGGCCTGATCCAGCTGGTTTTCAAACTCGATTTCTACTTGGTCGCCCTCATACAGTTCGATCAGCGGGCCGGGAGCTTGGCCGTTGTAAAGCCAGAGTTCGGTGCTTTTTCCATCTGCCAGAATGCGTTGATGGGCAGCAGCAGTAATTTTGGCCTGGAAAAGCCCTTTTTTCTGACTACTGTTTTTAAGTACAGGTAGAGCTTGCAGAGCCTGGCCAGCCGGCATTTTTTCTATGGGCATCAGGCCTGGGCGGGTGCTCATGCCGTGACCGGGCATACCTTCAGACATGGAGCCGTGGTGCCCCATCATGCCCTGCCCCCAGCTTCGCATAGGCAGGCTACTCAAGAGGCTGGCACCCAAAGTCAGTTTAAAAAAATCGCGTCGTTTCATGGGTTTATCCCTATCAATCATCAATACACACGTACCACCCAGGCTGGATCAGCACAGGCTTTTAGCGCTTGGGCGGCAATTAAAACGAGATGATCAGGACGAGCGCGGAGGTGGCTGGGCGGGGCCAATCAGCCGGGAGACGTAGTTTTGATGCAGGGGGACGGGAGGGAAAACGGGCTGTAATGCCACCGCTTCAGGTGGTGGAGCCTGCGTCGCCAGACAAGCGCAGCAACCACTTTTCATTGGAGTGCTGCAATGGTTGGGAGCACTATGGTGAGATTGCCCCGACGAGGCATGTTGCGCTTGAACAGTGCTGCGATCCGTATTTTGAATCGTGGCGTGTGTGGCAAAGCTGCTACTCACACTCATGCTGGCAAAAAAAACAAGCAGGCCGACTAATAAAAGCCAGCCTATTGTTTTGCGAGATGAAATGGGTGCGCACAGCATGGGCAAAAGCTTAGCATAAGCCTTCTGTGCATCGTTTGCGCTAAAACAGACCGTTACACGCAGTGGTCTATCCAGGCGATTGAAAGCGCAGCAAATCAGCCTTACGGATGGCTGGCATAGGCTGCTAAATAGATTTTATTGTTCAGGATCGTTCTTGATCTGGCGTCGCTTCAACCGTAGGGGGCGTACAGGCTGGCGTTGGACTTGTTCCAGTTCCTGGCTAAGTCGTTGGGCTGTTTTGCGCGCCTCTTCATTCTCCCGCTCCAGCAAAGCAGCGCGAGTACGCAACATTTGCAATTGCCCCTGCATCTCTTTGGCCAAGCTATGGCTGATATCCATAGCCGCTTGCATCGCGCGGCGCTCGCCCTGCTCTTGCCCCAACTCCTGGCGCAGTTTCTGCATTTGATCCTGTTGTTTGTTCAGCTCCTGTTCGTGAGCTTGACGCTGGGTCTTGTTTGCTTGCTCGGCCTCTTCTATTTGCTGACGCAGTCGCGTTTGAATGGAGCGTTCCTTGTCGATTTCCAGTAAAGCACGGCGCTCGTTGGCCTGGGCGCGTTCTTCGGTCAGCTCAATAGCCTTTTGCAGCCGCTCCAAGTCCTGGGTGAATTGCTCACCTTGGCGGCGCAGTTCTTGTTGAACCAATTGTTTTTCGGTTTCCAGCTCGTTTTGACGTTGTTTGGCGTGCAGCAAGTCTTGTTTCAGAGCTGCTTGCACCTGACCGGCTGCCTGTATTTCTTCTTTCAGCTTTGCTATATGGGCTTGGGCATTTTTCAAGGCGCCCTGCTCTACTTCCAATGTCTGTTGGGCCTCCAGGGTTTGGGCTTGGGCCTGTGCGACGCGTTCATCAGCCTGAGTCTGGTAATGCAGCATTTGCTGCTTCGAGTGCCCCATCGCTTCTTGCCAGATACGACCCAGCAGATCCCCCGTCAGGGCTTGTAGCTCTTCGGGCATGTCGGCCACATCCAGCCGAACTCGACTTTTATCCCGCAAATCTTCCCAGAACGTCTGTAGTGCCTGAGCCGGAGCGCTCATGCTGCCTTTGCGCACCAATTGGTACAGCTTGTTGGCCGTAGGTGTGACGCCATAGCGGAAAAACAGGAGTGCGGCCACTTCTTTGTACAAAGTCTGCGTATGGCTGAAGCGATCACGTAATTGGGCAACATCGGCCAGGATTTGCCCCTCGTTTGGCTGGTTTTGCTCCATTTTTCCACCTTTGTTGATAATTTAATTAATAATACAACGTAATATATAAAATTATCAACAAATTGGATTCTATAATTTGACATTATCTCTATAATGTCAAATATCTGGCCCTAAACAGGCTGATTGGCACAGGCACGGGTTTGAAAGCCCCTCCCTGCTCCCTTAACGCCTCCGTTTTTCTGCTTATTCATGGAAATAGCCAACACTTCGCCCTCAACCGATCTGGGATCGGACGATATTGCTCAATTGCTGGCTCGTTTTGACGGGCGGCAAGGGGCCAACCGGTCTATCGGCGGACGTGCACAGATTGAGGCGCAAACAGATATAGAGGCATTGCGGGCCTGGTTGGCGCGCTATATAGATAGCCCACGCACCTATGCGAACTACCGCAAGGAGGCGGAGCGCCTCTTGTTATGGGCGGTATTGGAGCGTCGCAAGGACTTGTCCTCGCTTAGCCTGGAAGACATCCTGGCCTATCGTTTGTTTCTGGCGGACCCTCAACCCGCTCATCGCTGGGTGGTTCAAGGGCGCTCGCGCCCTGCCCGTCACCATGCGGCATGGCGGCCATTTGCGGGGCCCTTGTCTGAAAGCAGCCGGAATCAGGCGTTATTGATTCTGAACTCTTTATTTAGCTGGCTGGTGCAGGCGGGGTATTTGGCGGGCAATCCTTTGGCCCTGTCTCATCAGGGCCGACGTCAAAAGAAAACCACCGCCCCCCAGCAACGGTACTTGACCCGGTTGCAATGGCGTTGGGTACAGGATTACATCCAGGCCCTTCCTGAAGATACGCAGAGCGAGTTGCGCTATAAAGCCCGCGTACGTTGGCTCTTTTCCATTCTTTATGGCGGCGCCCTGCGCATTTCCGAACTGGTTCAGGCGCGTATGGCCGATGTTCAGGAACGTGTTGATGCGGGAACGACGGCTCAATGGTGGCTGCATATCCACGGCAAGGGCGACAAATGGCGTCGTGTGCCTTTAACGCAAGAGCTGTACGGCGAATTGATGCGCTACCGACAAGCGCATGGGCTGGAAGGACCGCCCCAGGCTTTGGAGCCCTACCCATTATTAATGTCCGCCGGCGCCAGCGACAAGCATTTGACGCGGGCCATGGCGCATGTTTTGGTCAAACAGGTTTTTCAAGGTAGTGCGGATCGTTTACGGAGTCTGCATCCCGATCAGGAGTCCCAGGCCCGTATTCTGGAGCAGGCCTCAGCTCACTGGCTGCGTCACTCGGCGGGTTCTCACCTGGCTGATCAAGGGGTGGATCTACGTATCATCCGTGACACTTTGGGCCATGAGTCTATCGCTACGACCAATATCTATCTGCATGCGGATGATGATCAGCGTCACCAGGCTCTGGAGCAATCCCATAGCCTGGGTTGGAAATAAAGCACCCGCTTCGAGACAAGAAAATCAGATGCAGACAGCCCGCGGCAATGCGGTAGGATACGATTCCTGTGGGGGCTACGTTCCTGGTTTCGGGCATGCTCCCCGCCCAAGCCTTGCTATAGCTGATTGTTGGAGTACCTATCCCTTATGGACACTTTTAATGTCATGCGCACCTTCCGGCGCATTGTGGAGCTGGGCGGACTTGCCAAAGCCGCGGAGGATCTGGGGATGTCCGCAGCGGGTTTGAGCAAGCAACTGCGTACCCTGGAAGCGCATCTGGATACGGTGCTGATCCAGCGCACTACGCGCAGCATGAGTCTGACGGAGACTGGCCGCAGCTACTATGCCGAATGCTGTCGGATACTGGATGAGCTGGACGCTTTGGAGCGCTCGGTCAAACAGCAGTCCCAGCGCGTGACGGGGACCTTGCGTGTGAATGCCCCCTTGTCGTTTGCACTTAGCGTCCTGTCGCCATTGATGACGGATTTTCTACACAAGTATCCGGAACTGAAGCTGGAGCTGGTGATGGAAGACCGGATCGTGGATGCCGTGGCTCACGGTTTTGATGTCTCGGTGCGTTTGCGTAGCAGCCTGGATGATTCCACCCTGATTGCTCGTCGCCTCGCCACCATCGAGCAAAAATTATGCGCCGCCCCCACCTATTTGAAGCAGCATGGCCTGCCTCAGACCTTGCAGGATCTGCGCAATCACAAAATGATCAGCTATAGCCTGGCACATACTCAGGGCCTTGCTTTTGATAGTGATTTCGACAGCAATCCTCAACAGCACACCCCCAGTGGTACGGCTTTGCTGTTCTCAGGTGAGCATAGTCAAGTGAATAACAGCCTGATGCTGCGCGACTTTCTGATTGCCGGTTTGGGGATTGGCGCCTTGCCTTCCTTTCTGGCAGATCCAGCAATTGCATGCGGGCAGTTGCAACGCGTTTTGCCCGAATTGGTGAATGAGCCCCGCCATATCTACGCCGTGTATCCAACTAATCGACACCTGCAACCCAAGGTCAAAGCTTTCGTGGATTATCTGGCCGACCAATTGCCTCATGCCATGTCCAACGCCCTGTAAACAGACCTTTATGAACTCGAAGTAAAAACTGTCTGCACCGCCACGTGCTTATTCTCCACTCCGGGGAACGCTATTGTGATGACCATCTTACAAGGACATCACAATGCACGATCAAACACACCCGACTCAGCCGCTTGTCTCCCCCCTGATTATTGATTTCTTCCATGACGCCGTCTGCGGATGGTGTTATGTCATGTCGCCACGTTTGCGGCAAGTTGCCGCCGAACTGGGCATCCAGGTCCGCCACCATACCTTTGTTCTGCAAGACAGCCGCGAGCAGATGCTGCAAGCCTTCGGCTCCATGGAGCGCGCCAAACGTGAAATCCTGGGCCACTGGGCCGCCTGCGCCCAACACGACGATACGCAGTCCATCAATATCGAGGGCATGCGAGCACAGAACTTCGACTATCCCCATGGAATGTTGTCCGCTCGGGCGTGTCAGGCGGCGCAGCTACTTTCTGGCGATAACGCCCATTGGGATTACTTCGATGCGGTGCAGCGTGCGCATCTGGTAGAAAGTCGCAATATCGGCGATATGGACACGCTGCTGGAGGTCGCCATTGCGCAAGGCTTTGATGGTGAGGCCTTTCTGAATGCTATGGATAGCGATATCGCGCAGCAGCGAGTTCAAACCGATCGCGCCGAAGCGGTACGGCTAGGGATCCAGTCCATCCCCACTTTATTAGTTTCCTCACGCGAGACCGGCCAAGTGTTGGCCCGTTTGCAGACCCAATCCGCCGAAATGCTCAAAAGCCGTTTGCGCGCTTTGCTGTAAGCGCCGCCCCTTTCTTTCTTATCTACGCTTCATAAAAGGACATCCCATGTCGATTCGTTTTTCTCACCGTCTTCTCTGTTTACTGCTGGTTGGTGCAAGCAGCATGAGCGTCTCTCTGGCTCATTCCACTCACCCAGCGAGCAACCCTTTGCCCTTTAGTGCTCAGGAAGTGGGCATCAGCCCCTGGGGGCCGGACGATGAAATTGGTCGCTTGAACCTGATCACCCCTGCTTCCCGGGCTGCCATCTTGTCCCGTCTGGATGGCAGCAAAGTCTATGACCTGGCAACCGACTACTACCTGGGCATGCCCAGCTGGCAGGACGCGGGAGACCCGCACTATCAGTTCTGGATGACCCATACCCCCCGTGGTACCGCAGTGGATGACCCGATGGGAGTTGGCGATGAGATGAACGCGGTTCGTAGCTACACAGGCACGGCTTTTTCCATGTACAGCCATACGGGCACCCATATCGATGCCCTGAATCACTTCGGCATTCATGGAGAGATCTGGAATGGTTTCAAGGCTGATGAGCATCTGGGTGACCGTGGCTGGAACCGTACTGGCATCGAGAAATTCCCGCCCTTGATCGCCCGTGGCGTCTTGATTGATGTGGCCGCCGCCAAAGGCGTAGACATGCTGCCCGATCAATACCGCATCACACGCCAGGACTTGAAGGATGCACTGGCCCGTCAGAAAACGGTGCTGAAAGAAGGCGATATTGTCCTGATCCGCACGGGCCGCATGAAGCTCTTTAATGATCCCAAAGCCTACATGAACGCCCCGCCCGGCATGGGTCTGGATGCTGCTCGTTATCTGGTGGAGGAAGGCGGTGCGATGATTGTGGGTGCGGACAATTTGAGCTTTGAAACCTTCCCTTCCGAGGTGCCTGATGACTACGTCCCCTTGCATACCTATCTATTGGCTCAACAAGGTGCACCGATCATTGAGTTGATTGCCCTGGATGAACTGTCCAAGGACAAGGTCTATGAGTTTGCCTTTATTGGCGGTCCGCTCAAGATCCGGGGCGGTGATGCGGCTCCGCTGCGTCCGGTTGCCATCCCGATTCGCTGATCCACAGGCTTCATAAAGAAACCCGTTTCTTTAGCCCTTAATGCGTTTGCGAATAAGGGCTATCGCGTTTGCCTGCTGTTAGGTGCCGCTCAATATGCTACTGTTGGGTGGGTTTGAATGCGCCGGGCGCCTGTTAAAGAGGCGTCCGGCTTTTCTTTATGGAGTATGTAATGACTTACACCGTTTATCTGTCCGGCGAAATTCACACGGATTGGCGCGAGCAGATTGCTCAAGGTGCAAAGGCCGCTGGATTGGATATTACCTTTACCAGCCCTGTTACCGATCACGATGCCAGCGATGCCGCTGGCGATCACCTGGGACCGGCCAGCGAAGGTTTCTGGCGTGATCACAAATCCTCCAAAATCAATGCCATCCGTACCAGAACCCTGATTGAACAGGCGGATCTGGTCGTGGTGCGTTTTGGGGACAAGTACAAACAGTGGAATGCTGCCTTTGATGCCGGTTTCTGTGCCGCCCTGGGCAAACCGTACGTGACGTTGCACGCCGAAGACATCATCCACCCCTTGAAAGAAGTGGATGCCAGTGCGCAGGCCTGGGCAACTAGCCCCGAGCAAATCGTGGAGATTTTGCGTTATACGCTGAAAGCCTGATCGGTGAAGTCTGGATCATGAGTTTGGCAATATCGCTTTGCTAAAAAATGCCGCCCCAGTTGGGCGGCATTTTTTTCTCTGCTTGAAAGAACCCCTTGGTTTACACCGGGTTCTACTGCGCTGTAGTGAAACGTGTTGTGCGGGTACCTTAGTTCAGCTTCACCCGCCGCAAGCGCAAGGCATTGCTGACCACAAAGACACTGGACAAGGCCATGGCGCCAGCGGCAAACATGGGCGAGAGCAAAGTGCCGTTAAAGGGATAGAGCACGCCTGCTGCTACCGGAATCAGTGCCACATTATAGGCAAAGGCCCAGAACAGGTTTTGACGGATATTGCGCATGGTGGCGTGGGACAAGGCTATCGCGGTGACCACGCCTTGCATATCGCCCGACATCAAGACTACATCAGCCGCTTCAATGGCAATGTCCGTTCCGGTGCCAATCGCAATCCCCACGTCTGCTACAGCCAGAGCGGGTGCATCGTTGATGCCATCGCCGACATAGGCCAGATGTTGATGGGTATCGCGCAAGGCCTGAACCGCTTGCACCTTGCCCTCAGGCATGACTTCCGCCACCACTTCATCAATATTGAGACGGCGGGCAATGGCATTGGCTGTGTGGCGGTTATCGCCGGTAATCATGACGACCTTGATGCCACGGGCATGCAACTGCTCGATGGCGCGCGGCGTGGTTTCCTTGATGGGGTCAGCCACGGCCAGCAAGGCAATGACCTGCTTGTTGCGGGCGGCGTACATGGGGGTTTTACCGTCCTGCGCCAGCGTCTGGGCTTGCTCGGTAAAGGCGGACAGGTCCGCCCCTAATTGCGTCATCAGGCGATCTGCACCCACATGCCATTGGTCAGCTCCGATTTGGGCGGTGACACCCAGGCCTGTCAGGGACTCAAACTGCTCAGCCTTGGGCAAGGTGATTTGCTTTTCCTTGGCGGCGCTGACAATGGCTTGGGCAATCGGATGCTCGGAGTAGTTTTCCAGAGCGGCAATCGCTGCCAAAGCCTGATCCTGGTTCTCTCCGGGTGCGCAGACAAAATCGGTCAGTTCGGGCGCGCCCTTGGTCAGGGTGCCTGTTTTATCCACGGCCACGACTTTTACATCACGCAGTGCTTGCAGAGAGTCCCCTTTACGGAACAGCACGCCAGCCTGTGCGGCTCGGCCCGTCCCCACCATGATGGAGGTTGGCGTGGCCAGACCCATGGCACATGGGCAAGCAATAATCAGCACAGCGACGGCATTGACCAGTGCAAAGCTCAATGCGGGCGATGGGCCAAAAATCAGCCAGACAATGGCGGTCAAGACGGCCAGTGTCATGACGGCGGGTACAAACCACAGCGTGATTTTGTCGACCACGGCTTGAATAGGCAGCTTGGAGCCTTGGGCCTGCTCTACCATGGACACAATATTGGCCAGTACGGTGTCCTGCCCCACGGCGGTAGCCTCAAATTCCAGCGAACCTTTTTGGTTCACTGTGCCACCAATGACTTTATCGCCCTGGGATTTGGACACGGCAATGGATTCGCCCGTCACCATGGATTCATCCACATAGCTCTGACCGGCAAGAACATCTCCATCAACGGGAATACGCTCGCCGGGACGAACCAGCACGACATCGCCCGTATGCAGATCTGCCAGGGGCAGCTCAATTTCCTGACCGTCGCGACGTACACGAGCGGTAGGCGGCTGCAGGCTGAGCAGGCGTTGAATGGCTTCAGACGTGCGACCTTTGGCGCGGGCTTCCATGAGCCGGCCCAGCAAAATCAGGGCGACGATGACAGCGGCAGCTTCAAAGTACACGTAGACGGATTCGGAAGGCAGCCACTGTGGCGCAAAGGTAGCCACCAGCGAGAAGCTGTAGGCCGCCAGGGTGCCCACAGCGACCAGCGAGTTCATGTCCGGGCCACCACGCAAGAGAACAGGAATCCCTTTAGTGTAGAACTCGCGGCCTGGGAACAGCAAAACCAGCGTGGTCAGCACGAACTGGATCAGCCAGCTGTTTTGTGTACCTATGGTGCTGGCTACCCAATGATGGAAAGCAGGCACCATATGGCCGCCCATTTCCAGAATGAAAACGGGCAAGGCCAGCACCGTCGCCAGCCAGAAACGCTTGCGCAGCGTTTCGTAGGTTTGTTCGGCACGCTCGAACTGGTCATTTGTGACAGCCGCTTCGGCAAGGCTGGCAGGATAGCCGGCTTTGCTCACCGCCTGAATCAGCTCAGGAGCTTTCACACCCTGCGCCACTTGCACATGCGCTTTGGCGGTTGCCAGATTGACCGAGGCTTTTTGTACGCCCGGCACTTTCAGCAAGGCCTTTTCAACGCGACCCACGCAGGAGGCGCAGGTCATGTCCTGCACGTCCAGCACAATGTCTTGTTGGGAAATTTTGTAACCACCCTTTTCCACTGCCTGCATAATGGCGTCGACCGGGGCGGCACCCTCAAATTCCACGGTGGCCTTGTTGGTGGCCAGATTTACCTGGGCCGATTGCACACCGGGGACTTTGCCAATAATCTTTTCAACCCGACTGACGCAGGAAGCACATGTCATGCCTTCCACATCTAAAGTCAGGCGTGAGCCCTTGTTTGAAGCGCTGCTTGTCATCGAAATCACCCTTCAATGGATCGTCAATGAAGCCACTTTAGGGCTTGACCCGATGGGAAGGTCAACAGCTGATAAAAAAAACGCCTCCGAAGAGGCGTTTCAAGGGGGAACTACGACTAATTAGGGATCAATCAGCAGCTTAGTAAGCAACAAAGGTGCCGTTGTTGTTATTCCAGTCTTTGGCTTCTGCGGCAACCTGATCACGGCTCAGCTCGGAGCGGGTATCGATACGTGGGTAGTCGCCCATGGAACCCGTGCTAATGTAGCCTTGCTCTTGAGCAGCAGCCAGTTCTTGAACGACTTGCTGACGGCTCAAAGGAGCGTCGGTCGATTCAATTGCTGGGTAGTTCAGGTTTTCGCCGGTAGCGACATTGTTGGTAGCTGCCATGGCAGTGCCGCTCAAAGCGGTGGCACCAAGAATCAGGCTGGCGATAGTTGCGCGTGCGATGTTTTTCATTATTTACTCCAAATCTACGGTGTGTTTTTCGGTGGTTCGCTGTTGTGTTTAGCGAATCGTTAGATGGAGTATGAGCCTTTCTAAACCTAGTAAAAACCCTTAATGTTGCAAACGTATTTCCATTCATGGAACAATTCAAATGAGTACCATTATCGCCGGTCCCCTGCTCAACGACATCGCGATCTTCGTGGAAGTGGCTCGTGCCCGCCACTTTAGCCGTGCTGCCCAAGCCCTGGGAATGCCGGTTTCCACCGTGTCACGCCGTATCCGCGAACTGGAAAAAGAAGTGGGTGTGGCCCTGCTCAAACGCAGCACGCGCAATGTAGATGTGACCGACGCGGGACAAGTGTATTTCGAGCGCTGCCTGGCTGTCGTCGAACAGGCTCGTCTGGCTCATGAACAATTGCTGGATGTGGCTCAGACCCCCAAAGGACGTTTACGGGTTTCCATGCCTGCCAGTTTCAGCATTGTGCTGATGCCCGCCATTATCCGGGGCTTTAATCAACAGTACCCGGATATTGAGCTGGAGTTTGACCTGACCATACGGCCTATTGATTTGCAGGCCGACAACTACGATTGCGTCATCCGTGTGGGTGCTCAGCCTGACTCCAGCGCGGTGGCCACCATGTTAGGACAGATTCGTCTGGGGCTGTATGCCACCCGCAACTATCTGGACCGCAAAGGGCGACCCAAGCATCCTTCTGAACTGGCAGGCCATACTTGTATTTGTGCCCGCCCTGCCAGCTCGGATCGAGTCTGGTCCTTGCGTGGGCCGAATCAGGAGCGCTATGACGCGATTGTGGAAGGTTCCATTACCGTCAATAACGCCATCATGATGCGCAAACTGGCCGTGCATGACCTGGGTATTACCGCCTCTTCCTTGCTGGAGCGAAAATTGGATCCGGATTGCGCGCACCTGGAGCGTGTTTTGCCGGATTGGGAGTTTGCGCCTTTCCCTATTCTGGCTTTGCTCCCCTCGCGTCTGATGCCGCAAAAGACGCGCGTGTTCCTTAATTATCTGCGTAGCGAGCTGGATAGATTGATGTCTCAGCCGGAATTGGATGTGGCCGCAGCCGGTCAAGCTTATCCGTAAGAAAATAAGCAGTATGCTTATGAATCGGTGTTGCCCAAGGCCTATCTATGCTATTTATAAACGTTTGGTCCTGTGGGGCCAATGCCATGACGGGGGGAAGCGCATGAAAGTAGTACTGCAAAGCTTGCTGGCTGGAATGGTGATGAGTTTGGCCTTGGGGAGTGGCAGTGTGTGGTCACAAACAGTATTGCTGGAAGCGGTAGAGCAAGGCGATAGCGCCAAAGTGCGCGAGATTCTTTCAGAAAAGCGGGCTCGCGCCAGCGTCAGTGTCAGCGACGATCAAGGGCAAAGCCCCTTGTTACGTGCAACCTGGTTAAATCATATTGATATTGCCCGGCAGTTGATACGCGCCGGTGCGGATGTCAATCAGGCCGACTCCATTCACGACAGCCCTTACTTGGTCGCGGGTGCACAAGGTCGTCTGGAAATCCTGCGCATGACTCTGGAGAACGGAGCCGATCTGCGTAGCGTGAACCGTTATGGTGGTACGGCGCTGATTCCAGCGGCTGAGCACGGTTATGTCGATGTTGTGCGCCTTTTACTGGCGGCGGGGGTCGACCCTAACCATGTGAATTACTTGGGCTGGACTGCCTTGCATGAGGCGATTGTGCTCTCTGATGGCGGGCCGGAACACCAGGAAGTGCTGCGTTTGCTGATCAAGGCCGGAGCGGATGTGAACCTGCCGGATCGTCAGGGAGTGCGTCCCTTGAGCCTGGCTCGCCAGCGCAGCCAGACAGAGATGGCCGAAATTCTGGAGCAGGCCGGCGCGAATCCTTAAACGTCGCCGACTCGGCGGCTGCATTTTTCTTCCAATCACAACAATAACGATTTTATGTCTTCTACTCAGACTGCCCCGTCGTCGACGGGTGTTCAAGCCAGCCCAGCTTTGTGGCTGGCTTTCGTCATTCTGGTCGGCTTGAACCTGCGTCCTTTTCTGACCTCCAGCGGCACCTTGGCACGACAGGTGGCCCAAGGGTTGAACATGCCCTTGAGCAGCCTGGCCTGGCTGACTTTGCTGCCCATGATGGTGATGGGACTGGGCGCTTTCTGCATGCCCTCCTTGCGGCGCGTCCTGGCACTGCGCCATGTCTTGATTACATCCTTGCTCTTGCTGTGTCTGGGCTGTGTGCTGCGCTGGTTTGTGCCTAATGGGGCCAGCCTGATTGCAACAGCGCTGATCTGTGGTTTGGGCGTGTCCTTGCTGCAAGCGGGGATGCCCGGTTTGATCAAGGAACAGTTTCCGCGCCATATCGCTCAGGTCACCGGGGTGTACTCCGCGACCTTGATGGGTGGGGGGGCTTTGGGTGCGCAGATTACGCCGTGGGTCAGCTCCTTGACGGACAGCTGGCGTATCGCGCTGGCTTTCTGGGCCTTGCCGATCAGCGTGGCCTTGTGGATTGCCTGGAAAGTGGTGCCGCGTGAAGCTCCGGGCGCGAATTTGTCGCCCCCATCCTTGTCCTTGCTGGCTCGTCCTCGCACCTGGACCTTGATTGTGTGTTTTGGCCTGATCAATGGCGGCTATGCCTCTTTGGTGACCTGGCTGGCGACGTTCTATCAAGACCGGGGCTGGACGGCTGAAGCCAGCGGTAGCCTGGTGGCGGTCCTGTCGGTGGCACAAGCCATTGCCGCCTTTGGCTTGCCTACCTTGGCGGCCAAGAATAAAGATCGCCGCATGTGGGTGTGGCTGGCGCTGGCGTGTCAGTTCGTGGGCTTTCTGGCCTTTGCCTATATTCCCGATATGGCCCCCTATCTGTGGGCGATTATTATCGGCATCGGCTTGGGGGGCTGCTTTTCCTTGCTGCTGTTGGTGGCTCTGGACCACTTTCCGGATGCAGCCCGTGCCGGGACCTTGAGTGCCTTGATGCAAGGCGGTGGCTTTCCGATTGCCGCCCTCTTTCCCATGATCAGCGTACAGTTGCGTGAAATGAGTAATGGCTTTCAGGCAGGCTGGATGTTGCATGCGGCAATGGCGGTATTGGTGGCCATCATGGCCTGGAGCTTTCAGCCTGCGCGATACGCCCAAAAGATGAAGCGAAATGACGCATCCTGAGTAGCAGCTCGTATCGGTAGAAATAGCCTGGCTTTGCGACAAGCCAGGTTTTTTTTGGCCGTTTCAGGCTAGAACTCGTCCGTTATGCGCATCCCGACGGACAGCCTTTCCTCAACAATGATGTCTCCACGATTACATAAAAAACGAGGAGACATCAGTGGAACATCAAGTCATTATTTCGGGCGCCGGCCCGGTTGGCTGCTGGCTGGCCTGCGAGTTACAGCTTGCGGGTGTGCAGACCTTGCTGATTGAACAAACTGCCACTATCAGCCCTCAATCTCGGGCTTTGACGATTCATCCGCGAACCATTGAAGTCTTTGCCATGCGTGGCGCACACCACGAGATGCTGGCGCAGGCGGTGCGTATTCCTAGCGGACATTTTGCCGTCTTTGAGCATCGTCTGGACTTCAAGCAGTTGGACACTCGCTTTGACTATACGCTGGCTATTCCCCAGGCGCGCATTACCGCTATCTTGCAGGAGCGTGCGCGCTCCTTGGGCGCGGATATCCGCCGGTCCGAGAAAGTATGCCGCTTTGAACAGAACCCGGAGGGAGTCTCGGTTTGGATTGAAAACAGCCAGCTAGAGCAGTATGTCGCTACAGCGCAATGGCTGGTGGGCTGCGATGGGACGCGCAGCACAGTGCGTCAACAGGCCGGGATTGCGTTTCCTGGAACAGATGCCACGGTCTTGGGCTGGCTGGGAGACGCCATGCTGACCGACCCGCCCGAGGGCGTCATGATTGGTGAGTGGGGGCTGAATGGGACGGCCATGGTTGCGAAGTTGCCGGATGGCCAGCATCGTTTGGTCGGGCTGTCGCCGGACGACGTGAATCGTCCATGGCCGGGTGATTTGCCTTTGGAAGAGCTACGCGAAAAAGTCCGGGCCGTCTTTGGAACCGATTTTGGATTGCACAGCCCATCCTGGCTGTCTCGCTATAGCAATACCAGCCGCCAGGCCGAGAGCTACCGTAAAAATCGGGTTTTCTTGGCGGGTGACGCCGCCCACCAGCATATGCCAGCCGGGGGTGTGGGGCTGAATATCGGGATTCAGGATGCCATGAATCTGGGCTGGAAGCTGGCTGCCGTGATCAACGGGTGGATGCCGCACTCTTTGCTTGATAGCTACCATCAGGAGCGTTACCCCGTTGGCCAGGATTTGCTGGAGCACACCCAGGCACAGACTGCCTTGATGAGCTGTTTCTCTGTTGAGGGTATGGAATTACGTTCCTTTTTGAACAAGCTCATCAAGCAGTCCCCTGCCTTGGAGAAAACATTGGCCGAGAGGCTGTCTGGCCTGAGTGTGCTGTATCCATCAACCGTGCCGGGTGACCATGCCTTGGTGGGACGGCGTGCAGCGGATCAGGATCTGGTTGGTGGACAAAGTCTTTTTGGCCTCCTGGAACAGGGGCACTACGTGATGCTGGAGGTGAGTGGGCATGACAACGATGAGCTGGAATGCCCGGAGGGCCTGAAGGCTGTGTTGTATCGGAGCTCACTGGCCGTTCGCAGTGAGGGTTGGGAGCACGTGACTGCTGTGCTGATTCGGCCTGATGGCTATATCGCCTGGGCCAGCAATGAGCAAGACGCCACTCGCCTGCGTTTGGCAATGCGACACGCTTTAACGCCTTTTCAGACTGCGTCTCATGCGCTGGAAACCACCGAGAGGCTGGCCGATGAATAGTCAAACATCCACGTTCAGAATGTTGATTGACGGTGCCTTGGTGGATGGCGAACAAACCATGGCTGTCATCAACCCCAGTACGGGGCAGCCTTTTGCTCATAGTCCACGTGCCTCGCTCCGGCAAATGGAACAGGCGATCAACGCGGCCAGCCGCAGTTTTCCTGTTTGGTCCCGAACCACGATGCAGACACGGCGCGCCTTGATTTTGAGGATTGCCGATCTTATTGAGGAACACTGCCTGGAATTGGCGCATCTCCTGACCCAGGAACAAGGCAAACCCTTGCGGGATGCTCAGGCTGAAGTGCAAGGCACTGCCGCGTTTTTTCGGTATGTCGCTCAGTGCCGCATAGAGACGCAGACCTTGGAAGAGAGCACGATCAGACACGCTTATCTGCAACGCCAGCCTTTGGGCGTAGTGGCCGTGATTACGCCCTGGAATTTCCCCTTGATGCTGTTGGCCTTCAAAGTGCCTCACGCCTTGTTGGCGGGTAATACGGTGGTTATCAAACCGGCGGCGACCACGCCGCTGACCACCTTGAAACTGGGTGAGCTTATTGTCGATGCCTTGCCTGCGGGGGTTGTGAACATCGTTACGGATCATAACGATCTGGGTGATGCGCTGAGCAGCCACCCTCAGGTCGCCAAAATTTCTTTTACCGGCTCTACCGCAACTGGTTACAAGGTCATGGCTAATGCAGCCAAATCCTTGAAACGCTTGACGTTGGAACTAGGAGGCAATGACCCCGGGATTGTGCTTGATGATGCGGACCCCAAGCAGATCGCCCCCGGTATTGTGCGAGCCGCTTTCTTTAACAGTGGGCAGGCCTGCATCGCCTTGAAACGTCTCTATGTTCCTGATTCGCTCTACGAGGCCTTGAGTCATGAGCTATGGAGTCATTGTCAGCGCCTGATACTGGGAGATGGTCTGGATTCACAGACAACGCTGGGACCCTTGCAGAACCAGCAGCAGTTTCAGAAGGTGAAATCCCTCCTGGAGGACGCCCGACAGCATGGGCGGGTTCTAAGTGCGGGTACGGTGCCGGAGGGGGCCGGTTATTTTCTGCCCCCTACTCTGGTGCTGGACATTGAAGACGGTACTCGTCTGGTGGATGAGGAACAGTTTGGCCCGGTCTTGCCTGTCATTCGCTACAGCAACGTGGAGCAAGCGATTGCCATGGCTAATCGCAGCCCTTATGGCCTGGGCGCCTCGGTATGGGCGTCCGATCTGGAGCGAGCCAGAGGAGTGGCCGATCAGTTGCAAGCGGGTACGGTTTGGATCAATCAGCACATTGACTTGGGGCCGCATATCCCTCAGTGCGGCAGTAAGCAGTCAGGCTTTGGCATTGAATTGGGCGCGGAGGGACTGCTGGAGTTTACCCAGGCCAAGGTTATCAATATCAATCCGGGCCTGGGCATAGCAGCCCAAGACCCGCAAAAGGAGCATATGAATGCAGAACAAACAAGCAATTAACCCTGACAATTTGCCCAAGCTGCCTGGGGTGGTGTCTCACGGCATTGTTCTGAATAAGGCTGGTTTGGTCTATACCTCGGGACAGCTATCCTGGGATGAAAATGGCCATTTGGTAGCCGGTGATCTCTTTGCCCAGTTCGAGCGTGCCTACAGCAATATCGATATCGTGCTCCAGGCTGCAGGTACCTGCCGTTCCGAGGTGATCAGCGAGACGATCTATATCGTTGGTGATTGCACTGAACATACAGCGCAGCTGGTTCAAGCCTTGACTCAGGCAAGGCCGGCAGGCTCCATCCCGCCAACCAGTACGCTTGTGGGCGTGCAGTCGCTGTTTGCCGAGGGGTTTTTGGTGGAAGTTCAGGTGGTGGCAACGATTTAAGGTGCATGGTTTGACCGGCTGCCTGTCACGGGTAGCCGTCCTGCTATTTTGGCCTGTACAACAAGATATGGACTATGAAAATTCAAGAGAAAAATCAGATTGCCGCCCAGGTGAACCAGGAAATGGGAGAGTTGAATACTGGCTCATGGACTCAGCGGGAGAAGTTGGCCCTGGCGTGTCGCATTCTTTTTGATGAGGGGCATTGGCGCGGTTTGGCGGGGCAAATTACGGCTCGCTTGTCACCGGATAGCACGGATATGTTGACGCTGGGTTTTGGGATTGGCTTTGACGAAGCTTGTGCCAGTTCCTTGGTGCAGGTCGATCAACAGCTACAGCCTCGGGGACGGAGCGCCATGCCCAATCCTGGGGTACGTTTTCATGCCTGGATTTATGCCAACCGCCCTGATGTTCAAGCGATTGTCCATACACATCCGCCGGCATGTGCTGCCTTATCCATGACGGGAGAGCCATTGGTCGTGGCTCATATGGACGCCACTCCTCTTTTCGAAAACTGTGCGTTTCTTCCGGATTGGCCTGGCTTGCCCATTGGGGATGAAGAGGGGCAGATCATTTCGCAAGCAATGGGCGACCGACATGCCATTTTGCTGGCTCACCATGGTTTGTTGACGGCTGGACGCAGTATTGAGGAAGCGTGCCTGTTAGCGGTGTGGATGGAGCACGCGGCGCAAATGCAATTGAACGCCAGGGCCATGGGTACCATCAGGCACATTAAGCCAGAGCTGGCACGAGAGTCTCGGGATTTCTTGCTTAAACCCAAGGTATTGGCGCTGAGCTTTGCAAATTTTGCGCGGCGCGTGCTACGGGCAGACGGCGGCGTGCTCTTGTAGGCACAGGATTCGACTTTATTTTGGCCGGAATGCGATAGAAACTGGCCGTTAGCCGCAATTTTGCAGCCCAGCGCTGTGTTACGGTATTTTTTTCGGCTTTTTTAAGGGCGTAGCTTCAGCTGTTTCAAGCACGCCTGCGACCCTTGAATGAAAGATGCCATTGTTACTGTCCAGGCCTATCTGGATCAGGTCGCTTTACCTGTGACGGGGTTACAGGTAGAGCTGGCCTTTGTGGGAGACACTGAGCCTCACAAGCATCGCAAACACCAGCTACTGTACGTTCTGAAAGGATTCATGTCTGTACAGACCGAACAAGGGGTGTGGGCGGTGCCCCCTCAGTGCGCGATCTGGATACCGGCTGATGTGATGCATTTTGCTCGAGCTACCCAGCAAGCCAGTATCGCGAATCTGTACATTGAGGCTCAGCCCCCTGCCCATCTGGAAGCATGTGGGATTCTGTTCACCCGTCCCTTGTTGCGGGAGTTGATTCTGAGACTGGTACAGTCTGGCGAGCACCTGCCGGGGAGCGAGCTGCGCCATGCTCGTTTGATTGCGGTGCTGATGGATGAATTGGCCCTGAGCCCTCAAAAATCCCTGCATTTACCCATGCCTGGGGACCGTCGTTTGAAAAGGCTGATCGATCATTTGGCACAAAACCCCGGCCTGAAGTTGAGCATGGAGCAATGGGGGGCCTTGATTGGAGTCAGTACGCGTACCTTGGGACGGCTATTTTTACGCGAAACAGGCATGTCTTTTGGGCGCTGGCTGCAACAATGGGATAGTTCCATTGCCCTGCAGAAACTGGCGAACGGAACATCGGTGACCGCAACCGCTCAAGATTTGGGCTATGAAAGCTTGAGTGCCTTTATCACCATGTTTCGTCGTACGGTGGGCACCACCCCTGCCCGCTTTTTTGCTCAGACCCAAACCTTGCCTGTCGAGTCGAACGAGCAGCCGTGCATTCATATGGATGGGCGTGTTGAAGATGTTTTTTCTAAAATTCATGTCCCGATGGCACAGATGAGCAGCCAATAAAAACGGCCATCCCTGGATGACCGTTTCCCATTGTGTAAACACACTGCTTACTCTTTTGGCGCACCCGCCATGATCCAATCCACCACCGCCTTGATGTCGGCATCAGAAATGGCTGCATTCGCAGGCATGGGCAGCGGTCCATAGACGCCCTTGCTGCCTTGACGGATATGCTGGGCAATGACTTCAGCGTTGGCTGGATCGTCCTTGCGCAGTTTGGCTATGTCCTTATAGGCGGGACCGACCACTTTTCTGTCTACCGTATGACAGGACAAACAAGCATTTCTGGTCAGCACATCCTTGACCGAGTCAAAGCCGGCTTCGGCTGCCTGGGCGCTGAAACCGGCACTGAACAAGGCCGTACAGACCAGTAGCTGCTTCAAGCTCATGAGGGATATCTCCTAAGAAAAACGGGCACAAGGAATGGTGGGACGAAGGGATGTGGCGCTTGTTTTTTTCCGCACATAAACGGGGTGATGTGGCATCCACACCGAGATCATACGGTTATGATAGAACAGCCTTTAGCAAATAGCGGTGGGGCTTGATACTGATCAAGCTGGTCTGCGCGCTTATTCTGTAATGTCCTAGTAGAAGTTATTGCTTCATACTTAAACAGTTCACACACTACAAGAGGTCTTCATGCTTAATGTTCTCGTTCCTGTCGATGGGTCTGATGCTTCCACTCGTGCTTTGAAAACCGCCGTGGACATCCTAACGGGCAAACCAGAAGCCACTTTGCACGTGCTGGCTGTTCCTACTCCGATCGTGTCGGGTAACGTCAAACGCTTTTTCTCGGAAGATGTGCTGCAGGCTTACTACCAGGACGAAGGCAGCAATGCGCTCCTGCCTGCTCGTTCCGTGCTCGCCGGCTCTCCTCTGAAAATCAAGGAAAGCATTATTGCCGGTAATGCCGCCCAAACGATCAAAGACTATGTAGAGAAGAACCAGATCGATCATATTGTGATGGGTACGCGCGGCCTGAGCGCCCTGCCCGGCCTGGTTCTGGGTTCGGTCACGACCAAGGTGCTGAGCCTGGTTAATGTGCCAGTAACCTTGATCAAGTAATTGAGCTGACTGTTCAGTCTGTAAAGGCCGTCCTTGAGACGGCCTTTTTTATAGTCTTAAACCGAGGGTTGGCGTTTTCTTTAGAGCTTGAGGGTATAAAAAAATCGCCAGTTCGCCGCCGGGCAAGATAGGGCTGTGTTTCAATACAGTGATAGTGACTATAAAAGAACTACTTATGTCAGATCCCTCTTTACTCGATCACAATGCCCGCGCCTGGGACAAACAAGCGCAAACAGAGAGCCCCTGGTCCTTGCCTGTCAGCAGCGAGCAGGTTGAACAAGCCCGTCGCGGGCAATGGCAAGTGCATTTGCTGCCCTCGCCTGTTCCTGCGGATTGGTTAGGTGATGTTCAAGGCAAATCCGTTCTGTGCCTGGCCAGTGCGGGTGGGCAGCAAGCCCCCATTCTGGCCGCTGCCGGGGCCTCGGTAACGGTGTTTGATCTGTCGGCCGGACAGCTGGATAAAGACCGTATGGTGGCCGAGCGTGATGGCTTGTCCTTGCAGATCGAACAAGGTGATATGTGCGATTTGTCGCGCTTTGGGGCCGAGAGTTTTGATCTGATCTTGCACCCGGTCTCTAACCAGTATGTGCCTGATATCAGCCTGGTCTGGAAAGAATGCGCTCGTGTTCTGCGTCCGGGTGGGCATTTGCTGTCCAGCTTCTTTAATCCGGCTGTGTTTATTGCGGATCGAGATCCTAGTTACGCCCAGCAAGGTTTGATTCGCCCTAAATTCACGGTGCCTTACTCGGATTTGAGCAGCCTGGACGCCGAAGCACGGCAAGCCAAGCAGGCACGCATGGAGCCTTTGATTTTTGGGCACTCCTTGGCGCAGCAGATTGGCGGGCAGCTGGAAGCGGGTTTGTATTTGGTCGATTACATCGAAGAAATGCACCCCGCCCCACGCTTTGAGATCGAGAAATACCTGCCCAGTTTTATTGCGACGCGCAGTCGCAAACCTGTTTAAAGCTTCAGGACTTGGGCTGAATGCGCAGTAGTTGGCCGTTGCTTTCGTCGGTCAGCACATAAACATCGCCATCCGGCCCGACACGCACATCTCGGATACGCTGCTTCAAGTCTTGCAGCAAGCGCTCTTCACCGACGATGTGGCCGTCCTCTTCGTCAAATTCCAGACGAATCAAGGCTTGTTCTTTCAAGGCACCTACAAACAGGCTGTGCTGCCAGCCCGGGACGCGTTCGTTGTTATAGAAAGCCATGCCGCTGATGGCGGGCGAGACTGACCAGTAGTGGAAAGGCTCGGTCAGCCCCTCAAGCGGTGTGGGGCTGGCGTTGGGAATGGGTTTGCCGTCATAGCCTTGCCCTTCGGTACGCAAGGGCCAGCCATAGTTGGCGCCGGCTTGAATCCGGTTCAGTTCATCGCCGCCTTGCGGGCCATGTTCAGCCACCCACAACTCGTTTGTCCAGGGGTTCCAGGCCATGCCTTGCGGGTTGCGGTGGCCATAGCTCCAGATTTCTGCTCTGGCACCACGTTGACTGCGGAAAGGATTGTCGCGCGGCACAATGCCATCCGGGCGGATACGCACGACTTTACCTTGCAGGTGATCCAGTTGCTGAGCGGTGGCTGGCTGATTGTTCTCGCCCAGGGCGATATACAGGTCTCGTCCACCGGGATCAAAGGCCATGCGCACACCATAGTGCTGCCCCGTGGACAAAGCCGGTTCCTGACGGAAAATCGGGCGGAAGGCGTCGATACGTTTCAGGTCCGACGACAGCACGCCATAACCGACGGTGGTGGCCGAGTTCTGTTTGTCGCGGCGCTCGGCATAAGCCAGATAAATACGGCGGCTACGGAAAAAATCCGGGGCCAGAGCGACATCCAGCAAGCCCCCCTGGGATTGCGCATGGACTTTAGGCACACCGGCAATCGGTTCGGACAAGCCGTTTTCTTGAGTCCAAACACGCAGGCGGCCTGGGCGCTCGGTAATCAGAATGCCAGCATTATTGGGCAAAAAAGCCATGGCCCAAGGGTGTTCCAGCCCACTGATCAGGGTCTCAACCGAGACAGCTGGTCCGCTGATGGCAGGAACAGGTTCAGATTGTGCCTGGGCCGATACTGAGGCCGTGGCTACGGCCAGGCCCAGCACGGTGGCTGCAAATGCAGAGGACAAACTGAAGGTTTTCTTTATACGCATAAGGCAGTGAAAGGCAGATAGGTGGGATGGAACACTCCCCTACTCTTTCATAGGGACAAATGGCTACGCTGTTTACGTATTCGCCCCATTGAAGGGGCGAATACGCTCAAGCACAAGCGAGGCTGAATTTAGCCTGGGTGGGTCATATCCAGTGGCACAATCCACTGATCGTACTGCTCGTTAGTCAGATAGCCGGATTTCAGGGCGGACTCACGCAGGGTCAGGCCTTCCTTGTGGGCTGTCTTGGCGATGTAGGCGGCCTTGTCGTAGCCGATGTGACGGTTCAGGGCGGTGACCAGCATCAGGTTCTGGTCCAGATTGTGCTGGATCTTTTCCATGACAGGCTCCAGACCTTGAGCGCAATGCTCGTCAAAAGCCAGGCATGCGTCGCTGATCAGGGCAATGCTTTCCAGCACATTGTGCACCATCACAGGTTTGTAGACGTTCAACTGGAAATTGCCCTGGCTGCCGGCAAAGCCCACCGCCGCGTCGTTACCGTACACCTGCACGGCCACCATGGTCAGCGCTTCGCACTGAGTGGGGTTGACCTTGCCGGGCATGATGGAGGAACCGGGCTCGTTCTCGGGAATTTGCAGCTCGCCAATCCCGCAGCGAGGGCCGCTGGCCAGCCAGCGCACGTCGTTGGCCATCTTCATCAAGGCACCGGCCAGGGTACGCAGGGAGGCGGACAGGTTCACCAGCGCGTCGTGAGCCGACAGCGCAAAGAACTTGTTTTCAGCCGCCTGGAATGGCAGGCCTGTGATCTTGGCAATATGGGCTGCTGTGCGTTCGCCAAACTGGGGATGGGCGTTCAGACCCGTACCCACGGCGGTGCCACCAATCGCCAGTTGGTAGATACCGTCCAGAGCCTTGTCCACGGTTTGCAGGCCGAAATCAATCTGCGCCACCCAGGCACCAATTTCCTGGCCCAGCGTGATGGGCGTGGCATCTTGCAAGTGGGTACGGCCGGTTTTCACAATGCTGTTGAATTGTTTGGCTTTGGCGGCCAGAGTGTCGCGCAACTGGCCTACGTCTTTGCGCAGGCGGCGCTGACATTCCAGACCCACGGCAATGTACATGGCGGTGGGGAAAGTATCGTTGGAGGATTGGCCGCGGTTCACGTGGTCATTCGGGTGGACGGGCTTTTTGCTGCCCTTCTCGCCACCAGCCAGCTCAATGGCGCGGTTGGAGATCACCTCGTTCACGTTCATATTGCTTTGCGTACCAGAACCGGTCTGGAACACGACCAATGGGAACTCGGTATCCCACTGGCCTGCAATCACTTCATCAGCCGCTTTGACAATCAGCTGGGCCAGCTCGTCGGGCAATTCGCCCAGTTCCTGGTTGGCCAAGGCTGTGGATTTTTTCAGGATGCCCAACGACTCGATCATGCTGCGGCCCCACTGGAAGCGGTCACGGCCAATCGGGAAGTTCTGGATCGAGCGCTGTGTCTGCGCGCCCCAATAGTGGTCGGCGGGAACCTCAATGGTTCCCATGGAATCCTGTTCAATACGTGTCGTACTCATCATGGCTCCTGTAAGAATTCGGAAGACAGTTCAGTTTGAAAATGGGGTGTTCACGGCTGGCGCAAGAAGCGCGCAGCCCACACACAGGCAATATCAAGCATGCGGTTGGAAAACCCCCATTCGTTGTCAAACCAGACCAGCATATTGACCAGCCCATCCCCATTGGTTCGGGTTTGCGAGCCGTCCACGACTGCAGAGTGTGGATTGTGATTGAAGTCGATCGAGGCATGGGCCTGATCGGAATAGTCCAGAATACCAGGCCATTGCTGTGCCGCTTTCTGGAACAACTGGTTGATTTCATCCCGGCTGGTGTCGCGTTCCAGGTTGACCATCAGATCAATGGCCGACACGTTCAAGATAGGGACGCGTATGGATTTGGCCTGAACTTTGCCTTTTAGTTGCGGTAACAGCCGCTCTACGCCAGTTGCCAGCCCGGTAGAGACTGGAATCATGGATTGCAAGGCGGAACGGGTGCGGGCCAGATCGCTGCTGTGGTAGCCGTCGATCATGGGTTGATCGTTCATGACCGAGTGCAGCGTGCTTAAAAAGGCGTGGCGTATGCCGAAAGTCTTATCCAGTTCAGCCAGAACCGGGATGATGGCATTGGTGGTGCAGGAGGCGTTGGAGACAATCCGTTCGTCGCCTTGCAACTGTTCATGGTTAATACCCAGCACAGCGGTGAAATCCACGTCCTGGGCACTATTGCCGGGATTGGATACCAGCACACGCGGGCAACCGGCGTCCAGAAATTGCTGCAGCTGGGCTCGACTGCCAAAGGCACCACTGCATTCGATCAGCATGTCCAGATCCAGCGCCGCCCAGTCTATGGATTTCGGGTCGGTTTCATGCAGCACCCGGATGGCCTTATCCCCCACAATCAGCTCGTGCTCGTTGTGCTCTACCTGGGCCGGAAATACGCCGTGGGTTGAATCAAAGCGCGTCAGATACGCCATGGTGGCTATGGTGGCGGGCTCGTTAATGACCACGACATCAAATTCCTGGCGTCGTGGGGATTCGTAAATGGCGCGCAGCAGGCAACGGCCTATGCGGCCATAGCCATTAATCGCGATGCGGATGGGACGAGGTAGCGGCATGGTCAGGGAACAATCAGAAAGTAATGGAGAAACCGCCGTCTACAACCACGATATGGCCATTGACATAGGAAGCAGCCGGAGAGGCCAGAAACACAGCGGCAGCGCGGATTTCGTCCGGCTTTGCCCAGCGTCCCAAGGGGTTGCGGCCAACCACTAAAGGACCTTTGACGGGGTCTTGAGCCAGGGCGGCATTGGTTTCCGTGGCAAAGGTGCCGGGGGCGATGCCATTGCTGGTAATGCCCTGCCCGCCAAATTCTACGGCCAGTGCTCGTACCATGCCGGCCAGACCCTGCTTGGCAACCGGGTAAATAGCGTCGCCTGGGCGAGCCAGCGGGCCTGCAATGGAGGTCAAGGTCACAATACGGCCGTGCCGGGTCTGAGCCTCGAGCATGGCTTGGGCCGCGTACTTGGACAGTTTCAGCGTAGCCAGCAGGTCTACATTCAGCAAATGCTCCACATCGTCCCAATCGGCATCCTGCAAGCGGCTGCGTAGTCGCACGCCCACATTGTTCACCAGAATATCGGGAGTGCCGACGCGCTGGCACAGGGCTTGATAGGAGTCTGGCAAGGAGTCCAGATCGGCCAGATCATGTTCCCAGGTATCAACCTGGGCACCGCCAGCTTCAAGCTCGTTGGCAAGAGGCAGGAGTTTACTGGCCTTACGACCATGAAAAATCACATGGGCGCCATGGGCAGCGTAGGCACGGGCGATTTCCAGGCCCAGACCGGCGGACGAGCCGGTCACCAGAGCACAGCGACCAGCGAGGGAGAAATTGGCTTGGTAGGAGCTTAAATCAGTCATTATTTACAGCGTATGGCGTGCTTGGCCGCGGTGGAAAGCAGCAATGTTTTCGATCAACTGGTTTGCCAGGGCCTGCATGGCCTCCTGACTGGCCCAGCCTATATGCGGCGTCAAAATGTAATTGGGTAAGTCTAACAAGCGCATCAGGATATGGTCAGCAGGTGGCGGCTCGGGCGTGCAAACATCAATGCCTGCACCACCCAGCCAGCCCTGCCGCAAGGCGTGCTCCAGTGCCTGATTGTCGATCAGCCCGCCACGGGCGGTATTGATCAGCAAGGGGCGGCGTGCGGCCATACGCTCGAACTCGGCCATGCCCAGCATGTTTTGTGTTTCAGCAGTCAGGGGGCAATGCAGGGAGAGGACGTCGGCTTGCTCCAGCATTTGCTCAAAGGGCAAGCGGTCATCCGCATTGCTGACGATGGTCTGGCCACGGCGTTGAGCAAAGATGACTTTCATGCCCAGGGCTCGACCCATGGTGGCGACGGCCTGCCCCAGAGAACCAGAGCCAATCAGCCCTAAGGTGGAGCCTGCCAGATCACGGATGGGATAGTCGAAATAACAGAACTGCTGGGCTTCTTGCCAGCGGCCTTCCTTGACGGATTGGCGGTAGGCGCAGATATTGCGGCGCAAGGCAAAGATCAGGGCAAAAACATGCTCCGGAACACTACGCACGGCGTAGTCGCGGATATTGCTCACCACAATGCCGCGTTCACGGGCGGCATCCAGATCAATATTGTCGCTACCCGTGGCGGCCAATGCGATCATTTTCAAGTTGGGCGCGGCCTGCAAATGCTCGCGGCGGAGTGCCACTTTATTGCTGATGACAATGTCGGCATCGGCAATACGTTCGGCCACTTGATCGGGAGCGGTACGTCCGTAAACTTGCAGTTCATGCTTAAAGGGAACCTGCGGCAGCTCTACGCTGTCTGACAGTGTTTCCCTATCCAGAAAAACGATACGAGTCAAAGAAGTCATGCCTGTCCTTGTCCTTGAGCTGCCCCTGGCATTCTGGCCCTATTTTCAGAGGGTTCTTGCCTTTGCTTGGGACCATCATCCGATATAGTAATGGGATTGATACAGGCTTGTCCCTGGTCTCACCCTCATAACCCTGTTTTATAGGTTATTGCTTATGCTCTTGTCCCTCTTGCTCTCTTTGGGCGCCCACGCCCTGATACCGGATAACGTCGCGAGCACCACTCCCCCACTGTACGACATTCGGGACTTCTTTCAGAATCCCAAGCGTAGCGGTTTCCGGATTTCGGATCAGGGGCGCATGATCGGCTTTATGGAGCCCGTCAAGATCGACGGCCACCCCGCCCGTCAGAATATCTTTGTGCAAGAGTTAAAAGGCAGTGAGCCTGTGGGCGAGGCTCGCCGCGTCACCGCCGAACATCAGCGCGATATTGCCGAGTACTTCTGGAAAGGCGATGAAACCGTTATTTATGCCAAGGACGTCAATGGCGATGAGAACTATCACGTTCTGGCGGTGAACGTGCTGACTGGCAAAGTCACGGACCTGACGCCGCTGGAAGGCGTACGTGCCGGGGTGCAGGACGATTTGCCGGACGACCCGGAGCATATTCTGGTGTCGCACAACGGCCGTAATCCGGAAGTATTCGACGTCTACAAGGTCAATGTCCTGACCGGTGAAAGCACATTGGCGGCCGAGAACCCCGGTGATGTACTGGGCTGGAGCACAGACCACCAAGGTCGGGTGCGCATGGCGATTTCGATCTCGGGCGTGGATTCCGAACTGCGTTATCGCGACAGCGATTCCGAGCCGTTCCGCAGCATTTTGCAAACGGACTTCCGCACGGAAGTCAGCCCCCTCTTTTTTCATGCCGACAATCAGCGCTTCTACGCCTTGAGCAACCGTGGTCGCGACACCTTGGCCTTGGTCTTGATTGACCCTGCCAAGCCGGATGAAGAAGAAAAAATCTACGAATTACCCGATCACGATCTGATGGGAGCTGGCTATTCTCGCCTGCGTCAGGTGTTGACTTCAGTGGATTATTACACCGACAAACCCGGTCAGCATTTCTTTGACGAGCACAGCGAGAAAATCCACGCCGCCATCGCCCGCCAATTGCCGGGCTACGAGATCAGCATTCAGTCCATCACACGCGATGAAAAGAAAATGATTGTGGCCAGCTACAGTGATCGCAATCCAGGTTCACGCTACCTTTACGATGTGGACAGCAATAGTTTGCACAAACTGGCTGTAATCAACAGTGCCTTGCCTGAAAGCGATATGGCGGTCATGCACCCTATCGAATTTACGGCACGTGACGGCATGAAGATTCACGGCTACCTGAGCCTGCCTTTGGGTGTCCCCAGCCGTAATCTGCCTGTGGTCATCAACCCGCACGGCGGCCCGTGGGCGCGTGATTACTGGGGCTTTAACCCCGAGGTGCAGTTCCTGGCCAACCGTGGCTACGCCGTCTTGCAAATCAACTTCCGTAGTTCGACCGGTTATGGACGCAAGTTCTGGGAAGCGGGTTTCAAGCAATGGGGCCTGAGCATGCAGGATGACATTACCGATGGCGTTCAGTGGCTGATCGATCAAAAGATTGCTGACCCCAAGCGCATTGCCATTTACGGCGCCAGCTACGGTGGATACGCGACCTTGGCCGGTATCGTGAAAACCCCGGACTTGTACGCCGCAGCAGTGGACTATGTGGGCGTGTCCAACTTGCTGACCTTCATGAATACCATCCCGCCGTACTGGAAGCCTTTGCTGGTGAAAATGCACGCCATGGTAGGTGATCCGGAAAAGGATAAAGAGCTGCTGGAAGCCAACTCCCCCGTTTTACATGCCGACAAGATCCGCACTCCCTTATTTATCGCCCAGGGCGCACACGACCCACGGGTGAACAAGGCAGAAAGTGATCAGATGGTTGCCGCTTTGAAAGCGCGTGGTGTGGATGTGGAGTACATGGTCAAGGATAACGAAGGCCACGGCTTCCATAACGACGAGAACAAGTTCGAGTTTTACGAGCGTATGGAGCGCTTCCTGGCTCGCCACCTGCAGCCTCGATGATTTTGGAGTGGCGCGACAAGCTCGCGCCATTTGTTTATCGCACTTTTGGAAAGAGAACTTATGAAACTGTATTACATGACTGGTGCTTGTCCTTTGGTGACCCGCATTGCATTGGAGTGGATAGGCAAGCCGTTTGAATCCCAGCGCGTCAGCCGCGATGAGCTGCAGCAAGAAGAATTCCTGAAACTGAACCCCAACGGCGCTGTGCCTGTTCTGGTCGATGGTGATCTGGTTCTGACACAAAGCATCGCCATTCTGGAATACCTGAACGAGAAGAACCCGCAAGCCAATTTAATTGGCAGCACCATCGAACAACGCTTTGAAGCCCGCCGTTGGCTGGCCTTCCTGAACGCCGAAATCCACCGCAACGTGGGTGTGGTGTTCGGTACGCATCGCTACGCGGATCAGGAAGCAACTCAGGCCGAAGTCAAGGCCAAGACCGCTGCCTTGCTGACCAAGCAACTGGGCGTGATCGACAAGCACCTGGAAGGCAAAGAAACCCTGTCGGGTTCCTTGTCCGTGGCCGATGCCTACCTGTACGTGGTACTGCGCTGGGCTGCTCTGATGAAGCTGGACCTGTCGGGCATGAAGAACCTGAACGCTTTCTTTGCTCGCATGGAGCAGAACGAAGGTGTGAAGGCGGCACTGCGCGGCGAAGGCTTGTTGAAGGATTAAGTCGTTTCGCAGCTAGCGATATAAGTTTTCAGGGGATGCTGTCGTGTTCTGCTCCCCTGAAGCGTACGGCAAGCATATCGATAGCTTTTAGTTCTGGTGCGAATGGCCTTGTTCTGACTTGTCACCCGAATAAAAAAACCTGAATCCAGCAAAAGCTGCGATTCAGGTTTTTTTTCAAGCACGTAAATTAAAGCGTGCTTTAAATCGATGACGCTCTACCGCTTTGAGGCTGCATTCGCTGGCAGTTTAAGCCCCCAAATACGCCTTCCGAATATCCGGATTCGCCAGCAGATTGGCGCCGGTATCCTGCATCACTACTTTGCCGGTTTCCAGCACATAGCCACGGTCTGCGACTTGCAGGGCCTTGTTGGCGTTCTGCTCTACCAGAAACACCGTCACGCCTTCATCGCGAATGGTACGGATGATGTCAAAGATCTGGGCGATGATCAGCGGGGCCAGGCCCAAGGTAGGTTCGTCCAGCAGCAGCAAGGACGGTTTGCTCATCAGTGCGCGACCGATGGCCAGCATTTGCTGCTCACCACCTGACATGGTTCCTGCTCGTTGCGCAGCGCGTTCTTTCAGGCGGGGGAACAGTTTGTAGACGTGCTCCTCTCCTTCGTCGATCTCGCTGCGGTTCAGAAAGAAACCGCCCATCTTCAGGTTTTCCGACACGGTCAGGTCTGGAAAGACGCGACGGCCTTCAGGAGAGATGGCGATGCCTTTGCGCATGATGCGGTGCGTATCGGCGTGGGTGATGTCCTCGCCCATGAAGCTGATGCTGCCCGAGCTGGCTCGGGGCGAGCCGCAAACGGTCATGAGCAAGGTGGTTTTGCCAGCGCCGTTCGCGCCAATCAGGGTGACGATCTCGCCCTGATTCACGTCCACGCTAACTTGATCCAGCGCCTGAATAGCGCCGTAATGGGTAGATACGGAGTCCAGCTTCAGCACTTATTCTTCCCCCAGATAGGCTTTGATGACGCGCGGATCATTGCGCACTTCTTCAGGCAGGCCGGTGGCAATGGGTTTGCCATATTCCATAACCAGGATCCGGTCTGATACGCCCATAACCAGGCTCATATCGTGCTCGATCAGCAGGACGGCCACGCCAAATTCGCGGCGCAGTTGGTCGATCAGGGCTTGCAGATCGCGTTTTTCTTGGGGATTCAGGCCCGCCGCAGGTTCGTCCAGCATCAGCAAGCGCGGCTGGGTGATCATGCAACGTGCAATTTCCAGGCGGCGCTGGTGGCCGTAGGCCAGGTTGCCCGCTTCACGGTTGGCCATATCGGTCAGGCCCATGAAGTCCAGCCATGTCACCGCACGCTCTTTAGCTTCCTTTTCGGATTGCTTGTAGCGTGACAGGTTCAGCAGACCGGACAAAAAGCCGGCCTTGAGCTGGCTGTGCTGGGCAACCAGCAGGTTCTCCAGCACCGTCAGCTTCTTGAACAGACGCACGTTCTGGAAGGTACGTACCAGGCCTTTTTGTGCCACTTTGTGGCTGGACAGGCCGTGGATGGGCTGGTCTTCCAGGGTGACGGAACCGGAGGTGGGCTTGTAAAAGCCGCCTACGCAGTTAAACACCGTCGTTTTCCCGGCGCCGTTGGGGCCGATGATGGCAAACACTTCGTCTTTAGCCACATCGAAACTGACGGAATCCACCGCCAGCAAGCCACCAAAACGCATCGACAGATCGGATACTCGGAGTAATGGGCTCATGTACGCAACTCCACATGAGGACGTTGCACAGGCAGCAGGCCCTGTGGACGCCAAACCATCATGGCCACCATGACCAGACCAAAAATCAACATCCGATACTCCGCGAACTCTCGGGCCAATTCAGGGACCACTGTCAGCACAATAGCAGCCAGAATGACGCCGATTTGTGAACCCATACCACCCAGCACCACGATGGCCAGGATCAAGGCGGATTCAATAAAGGTGAAGGACTCTGGGTTGACCAGACCCTGACGGGCGGCAAAGAAAGCACCACCAAAACCGGCAAACATGGCGCCCATGGTAAAGGCGGACAGTTTGATGGAAGTGGGGTTCAGGCCCAGCGAACGGCAAGCAATCTCGTCCTCGCGCAGGGCTTCCCAGGCACGACCAATAGGCATGCGCACCACACGGCTGGAGACCAGCAAGGTGATCAGGGCCAGCGCCAGGGCCATCAAGTACAGATACACCACCACGTCCTGGTTACTGAAGGTCCAGCCCATCAGGTCATGGAAGGTGGTCTGCCCTTCTGGCGCACGGCGTGCCATGGGGAAACCGAATACGGTTGGCTTGGGGATACCGGAGATGCCATCCGGGCCGCCGGTCAGGTCATACATATTAATGAGCAAGAGGCGAATGATTTCACCAAAACCCAGGGTGACGATAGCCAGATAGTCGCCACGCAAGCGCAGCACGGGGAAACCCAGCAGAAAGCCGAACAGGGCCGCCATACCACCCGCTAATGGCAGTGCTTCCCAGAAGCCCCAGCCTGCGTAGTGATAGAGCAAGGCGTAAGTGTAGGCACCCACGGCGTAAAAACCCACAAAACCCAGGTCCAGCAGGCCGGCAAAGCCCACCACGATATTCAGCCCCAGGCCCAGCATGATGTAGATCAGCACCAGGGTGGCAATATCCACCTGGGCACGCCCACCAAAAAAGGGCCAGACCACGGCACAAGCGATCACGATGTACAGCAGGATCTTCTTGTGCTGCATGCTCAGTTTGGGCAGCGTCCAGCGGCTTTCACGTATCTTGGTGCGATTGACGTTAGGACGGATCAGCTGGACCACAAAGACCAGTGCCATACCGATCAGAATGATCTGCCAATCGCTTTCCAGATGGGTGTTCATCCCGGCGCGCACAATTTGCAGGCCAAAGACGGGAGCCACAATAATGCCTGCCAAGACAGCGGCGATAAATGCATTGCTAAAGCGGTTCATCATCAGACTTTCTCCACCTCGGGTTTACCCAGCAGGCCCGTTGGGCGGAACAGCAGGATAAAGACCAACAGTAAAAAGGCCACGATGTCCTTGTACTGCGACGAAATAAAGGCAGCGGCAAAGGTTTCTGCCAGACCCAGCAGGACACCGCCCAGCATGGCGCCCGGGATGCTGCCAATACCGCCCAGCACGGCTGCCGTAAAGGCCTTGATACCGGCAATAAAGCCGATGAAGGGGTTCAGCTTGCCAATGGCGGTGGCAATCAGCACGCCGCCCACGGCAGCCAGCATGGCGCCGATGACAAAGGTGAAGGAGATGATTTTATTGGTGTCGATACCCAGCAGGTTGGCCATGCGCAAGTCTTGTGAACATGCACGCGAGGCGCGACCCAGACGCGAGTACTTGATGTAGAGGCTGAGCATGATCATCAGCACCACGGTCACGACAATGATCATGACGCGTGAGTAAGGCGCCGTGACGGTAAAGCCGTCTGCGCCCAGGCTGAACTGAAAGGAGCCGGACAGCAAGGTAGGCACCGCCATATCGCGTGCGCCTTGGCCCAGGGCAACCCAGTTCTGCAAGAAAATGGACATACCAATGGCCGAGATCAGCGGGACTAGCCGAGGGCTGCCACGCAGCGGCGCATAGGCAACTTTTTCAATCGCATAGCCGTAAACCGCGGTTACCAGGATGGCAACCAGCAACATGATAAGAATGATCAGCCAGATGGGCAGACCCGAGCCTACGCCAATCGCAGTCAGGGTTACCAGCCCGACATAGGCGCCGATCATGTAGATCTCGCCGTGGGCAAAGTTAATCATTCCGATAATGCCATAGACCATTGTGTAGCCGATGGCGATCAGTGCATAAATAGCGCCCAAGGATAATCCATTGAACAGCTGCTGCACGATCTGAGGGAGTAAATCAGACATGCTTGTTTTTTTCCGTTGAGTCCGTCGTTTTGTTCTGAGGCTTTGTGGGCATCCAAAAGCAATGCCCCCGTTCTTCGTAAAGAGCGGGGGCACATAATCCAGTCTTATTTCTCAACTAGATCAAAGTTACCTTCTTTATCCCACTTGAAAACGGCAAATTCGAAATGCTTCAAATCACCCTTGGCGTCGTATTCTACCTTGCCAATGGCGGTATCGAACGCATTTGCGTGCATGTAGTCGGCTCCCTTGGCCGAATCTTCGCCTACCGCATTGATTGTATCGGCAATAATTTGCACGGCCGCGTAGGCCGGGAAGGTAAAGGCCCCGTTAGGATTGCGCTTGTATTTGCTGAAGTTTTCCATCACATCCTTGTTGGCCGGCATCTTGGTGAAGTCGGTTGGCAAGGTCACCAGCAAACCTTCCACTGCCGGACCGGCAATGGCGACCAGGTCGCGGTTGGCAACGCCTTCCGGACCCATGAAGGTGTTGGTCATGCCTTGTTCACGCGCCTGACGCAGCAGCAGACCCAGCTCGGCATGGTAACCACCGAAATAAATCAGATCGGGGTTCACGCCCTTGAGCTTGGTGATTACGGCCGAGTAATCACTGTCACCGACGTTAATGCCCTCGTACATGACAATGTTCATGTTCTTTTTCTTGAGCGCGTCACGCACTTGCGTGGCAACACCGGAGCCGTAAGTCTGCTTGTCGTGCAGGACGGCAATGCTCTTGGGCTTGAGGACGTCAGCAATGTAGTCGGCCGCAAAGGGGCCTTGCTGGTCGTCACGACCAATGGTGCGGAAAAAGTAATGGGGCTTGATGGTGTCGGTGACCAGAGGCGAGGTCGCACCGGGAGTAATCGCCACAATGCCTTCCTGCTCGTAAATGTTCACGGCAGGCACCGTGGTTCCCGAGCACGCGTGGGCCACGGCGAATTTCGCGCCGGAGTTGACCACACGGTTGGCTGCAGGCACAGCCTGTTTGGGTTCGCACGCATCGTCAATCAGGACGGCTTCCAGCTTTTTGCCTTTGACACCCCCTGCTGCGTTAATCGCGTCAATTGCGGTCAATGCACCGGCCTGGATTTGGTCACCATATTGGGTGGAGGGACCAGTCATGGGTTGAGGGATACCAATTTTGATGGTGTCCGCCGCATAGGCGGTGCCCATGGCCAGTACGGTGGCCAAGGCGGTCAGAGCGGGGGTAAAGCGTCGAGTAAGGGTCATAGCAGCTGTCTCCCGAGGCCGGGGGTTCCCGGCATTGCTTTTTAGAAAGTGCTTATTCTGGGGTCTGGATAGGCATTGTTATGCTCCAGGGGTACCCATTTTGGGGGAGCCGCCTAAAACTTGTCACTTCGTATAAGCCCTAGCGCCCTGCTTATTTATTTTGAAAATAACGAGGCATTGTTAACAGGGTGTTTCCAAAACCCGCTCGCATACTAAAAGCCTTGTTTATAAAAGAAAAGAGGAGCTCCCTTGAGAACTCCCCTGCTCTTTGTTTTACTGCTTTTTTATTGCGCTATATCAATTTTTGACGATGCTATAGGGAGTAATCCGGGGATCAGGAAAACTCTTGGGCCAGCTCTCTGGCACGCACTTTGGCAGCATTGACTGCTTTTTGGACCAGGGGTGTAAAGCCGCCTTCGTTAAAGATATTCAGGGCGGCTGCCGTAGTCCCCCCTTTGGAGGTGACGCGCTCGCGCAAGACCGAGGGTTCTTCCGGCGACAAGGTGGCCAACTGGGTGGCGCCGTGCAGCGTTGCCAGGGACAGCTGGCGGGCCTGTTCTGGCGACAAACCTTGCTCGATACCGGCTTTGATCAAAGCTTCGATGAACAAAAACACGTAAGCTGGACCACTGCCTGAAACCGCCGTGACGGCATCAATGGCCGCATCATTTTCAACCCAGACCACTTCCCCCACGGATTTCAACAATTGCTGCGCAATGGCTTTATCGCTTTCATCCACTTGTTCCAGGGCCATCAGGCCAGTAATGCCACAACCAATAAAGGCCGGGGTATTGGGCATACAGCGGATTACACGCTGGTAGGGCTGGCCGGGTTCGCCCAGCCATTGGGCCAGAGCGGTTGCCGGAATGCCAGCGGCCACGCTGATCACCAGGGTGTCCTCTTGCAGATAGGGTTTGCAGGCCAGTACGGTTTCTTTCATGACCTGGGGCTTGACGGCAAAAACCCAAATACGCTGCTTGGACAAGGCCGGGCCGGGTTCATACGCGGTTTGTACTCCCTGCTGGGCCCACGACTCCAGGGCGGGCGGGTAAATATCAATCGCCAAAACGTCCGAGCCGCCGCAGCGTTTCCCAATTAAACCAGCCGCCAAGGCACTGGCCATATTGCCCGCGCCGATAAACGCCAGCTTAAAAGAGGTATCGTGTGGATTCATCATCGCTCCCATTAAAAATCTGTCCTCTGACACGTTTTCTTAGCGTTTGAGGGTAATTAGTCATTGCTTATATAACGCTGTCATGGATACATTCACGAGAGCGTCATAAACAAGTCATAAGCTTGAGTTTTAAAACCTGCTACACCTTAGCGGCACCTTTTATACAGGAGAAAGCCTGATGCGAACAAAACTATTTGCTCTGTCTCTAGCCGGTCTGATTGCTTCTATCGGCACTGCGCAAGCGGCCACAGAAATTCAGTTCTGGCATTCAATGGAAGGAGCCTTGGGCGAACGGGTTAATGCATTAGTCAAAGACTTTAACGCATCTCAGTCGGACTACCAGGTTAAAGCCTCGTATAAAGGCAACTATGGCGAGTCCATGAACGCCGGTGTCGCCGCTTTCCGTGCCGGTAATGCCCCCGATATTTTGCAAGTATTCGAGGTTGGGACCGCCACCATGATGGCCGCCAAGGGCGCCATTCAGCCAGTGCAGGAAATGTCGGAGAAAGCGGGCAAACCTATCAACCCGGATGACTTTCTGGGTGCGGTTGCCGGCTACTACTCCTCCAACGAAGGCAAGCTGATTTCCATGCCTTTTAACAGCTCCACCCCGGTGCTGTACTACAACAAGGACGCCTTCAAGAAAGCTGGCCTGGATGCCGAGAAGCCGCCCAAGACCTGGCAGGAGCTGCACGAAGCCGCCAAGAAACTGCGTGAGTCCGGTCAAGAGTGTGGCTACACCTCTTCCTGGCCCTCCTGGATTCTGCTGGAGAACTTTGCCGCCTGGCACAACATCCCCTTTGCCAGCGAGAACAACGGCTTTGGCGGCCCCAGCGCTCGCCTGCAGCTGGATAACCCACTGTTCCTGAAGCACATGACTTTCCTGGCAAATATGTCCAAGGATGGTTCCTTCTCCTACGGCGGTCGTGGTGATACGGCCAATGCCCTGTTTACCAGCGGCAAGTGCGGCATGTTTACCGGCTCCAGCGGTAACCGCGCCAACATCATCAAAACCGGCGAATTTGAATTTGGCACCAGCAGCCTGCCCTACTACAGCGATGTACAAGGCGCGCCTCAGAACTCCATTATTGGTGGCGCTTCCCTGTGGGTCTTTGCCAAGAAGTCCGATGATGTTTACAAGGGCGTGACTGAATTCTTCCACTTCATCTCCAGCCCTGAGCAAGCCGCCGCCTGGCACCAGGACACCGGTTATGTGCCTGTGACCAAAGCGGGCTTTGAAAAGACCAAGGACTCCGATTTCTACGCCAAGAACGTGGGTGCAGACGTTGCCGTCAAACAGCTGGACGCCAGCACCACCGAGAACTCGCGTGGTATTCGTCTGGGTTCCTTGCCGCAGATTCGTGACATCGAAGACGGTGTGATGGAACAGATTTTTGCCGGCAAAGTCACCCCTGAAGAAGGTCTGAAAGCCATGCAAAGCCGTGGCAATGAACTGTTGGAGCGCTTTGAAAAGAGCGTGAAGTAAGCCCGACCCGCCTTGGGCGGGTGGTTTACAATCCAGCGTATGAGTGTGTGCGGACGGTGTCCTGTCTTGGCTTCAAGCCAGTAAGCTGTCACCCTATCGTCCAAGCCACTCATACGCTTTTCGTTTCACTTGAAGTCTGTCACCCTGATGGTGGCGCTCCCTTCCCATTGCGCGCAAACCTATGGAAAAACGTGTCGTCTTTCGTCATAAGACACTGCCCTATTTGCTACTTGCTCCGCAGCTAGCCATTACTCTGATCTTCTTTTTTCTGCCTGCCGGTCAAGCGCTGTGGCAGGCTTTTCATTTGGAAGACCCCTTTGGCCTGTCTTCGCAGTTTGTAGGCTTGGATAACTTTGCCGAACTGTTCAGTAGTGCGGAATATATGGCCTCGTTCAAGACGACGGCGGTATTTTCGCTTGCCGTGTCGGTGTTGGGGCTGGTCGTAGCTTTGGTGCTGGCCGTGATGGCGAATAGAGTGATACGGGGCGCCCTGCTGTATCGCAGCTTGCTGATCTGGCCTTATGCCGTGGCAACGGCGGTGGCTGGGGTGTTGTGGTTGTTCCTGTTCTCCCCCTCTGTAGGGATTGTGGCCGTGTTCCTGCTGGAGCATGGCATTCAGTGGAATCCACGCTTGAATGGCAATGACGCCATGTTGCTGGTGGTAATTGCTTCGGTCTGGAAGCAGATCTCCTACAACTTTCTGTTTTTCCTGGCTGGCCTGCAAGCCATCCCGCGCTCCCTGATTGAAGCGGCCGCCATGGATGGTGCCGGTCCCATGCGCCGTTTCTGGGGCATTGTGTTTCCTTTGCTGGCCCCGACGACTTTCTTCCTGCTGGTCGTGAACATTATTTATGCCTTCTTTGACACCTTCGCCATTATTGACGTGGTCAGTCAGGGCGGGCCGGGTGAAGCCACCTCGATTCTGGTTTACCGGGTCTACAACACGGGTTTCCGTGGCCTGGATATTGGTTCTTCGGCAGCCCAGTCTGTGGTGCTGATGGTGGTGGTTGTGGCGCTGACGGTGATTCAGTTCCGCTATATTGATCGCAAAGTGACGTACAGCTGATGCGCAGCAAGGAACATAGTCATGGTTGAACGACGCCCTATTCTTGATTTTTTCACGCATCTGACCCTGATCCTGGGTGTGATCGTGATTGCTCTGCCCCTGTACATCACGTTTGTGGCTTCCACCCAGACCAGCGCGGAAGTGGCCCGTGCGCCCATGTCGCTCTGGCCGGGCTCGCACATGGTAGAGAACTACATCACCGCTTTGCAGGGGACGGCCACCAACTCCCCACCAGTGGGACGCATGTTGCTGGTCAGCATGGTGATGGCGCTGGGCATCGCGGTTGGCAAGATCATTATTTCCATGCTCTCGGCCTTTGCCGTGGTGTATTTCCGCTTCCCGTTCCGCATGCTGTTTTTCTGGATGATTTTCGTCACCCTGATGCTGCCGGTGGAAGTGCGCATTATGCCCACGTACAAGGTCGTGGCGGACCTGCAGTTGCTGGACAGCTATGGGGGCCTGATCCTGCCCTTGATCGCTTCAGCAACCGCGACCTTCCTGTTTCGCCAGTTCTTTTTGACGGTGCCCGATGAATTGATCGAGGCCGCCCGTATTGATGGTGCCGGCCCGATGCGGTTTTTTAAAGATGTTCTGCTGCCCTTGTCCAAGACCAGCATTGCCGCTTTGTTTGTAATTCAGTTTATCTACGGCTGGAACCAGTATTTGTGGCCGCTGATCATTACCACCAAAGAGGATATGTACCCGATCGTGGTTGGTATCCGGCGCATGATTTCCGGTGGTGACAGCGTGACCGAGTGGAACGTGGTGATGGCCACGGCCCTTTTGGCCATGATCCCGCCTGCCCTGGTGGTGATGCTGATGCAAAAGTGGTTCGTCAAAGGTCTCATCGACTCTGAAAAGTAATTCTCTACAGGCTTTATTGAATGGCTAGCTTACGATTTGAAGGCGTCAAGAAAACCTACCCGAACGGGACGGTCGTTATTCACGGCATTGATGTGGACGTGAAGGATGGCGAGTTCGTGGTGATTGTGGGCCCCTCTGGATGCGGTAAATCGACCTTGATGCGTATGGTGGCGGGGCTGGAATCTGTCACGGCAGGTCAGGTGCTGATCGACGGCAAGGTCGTCAATGATCTGGAACCGGCTGAACGTGACATTGCCATGGTGTTCCAGAACTACGCGCTCTACCCCCATATGTCAGTCTTTGACAATATGGCGTATGGCTTGAAAATCCGTAAGTTTTCCAAGGATGAAATCAAGCAAAGGGTCAATGCCGCCGCTGCGATCTTGGAATTGGGTGCCCTGCTGGAACGCCGTCCAGGGCAACTGTCGGGGGGCCAGCGTCAGCGTGTTGCGATGGGCCGTGCGATTGTGCGTGAACCCAAGGTGTTTCTGTTTGACGAGCCCCTGTCCAATCTGGATGCCAAGCTGCGAGTGCAGATGCGTCTGGAAATTCAGAAACTGCATCGTCGCCTGAAAACCACCAGCCTGTATGTGACTCACGATCAAATTGAAGCCATGACCTTGGCCGAGCGCATGATTGTGATGAATCAGGGCATGCCTGAGCAAATCGGGACACCCGCCGAGGTATTCGAAAAGCCTGCTTCCGTTTTTGTGGCCACTTTCATTGGCTCACCGCCCATGAACTTGTTGCCAGTAGAGGTGGATGCACAAGGTCAGATCACGCAAGACAATGGCCAGCCCGTGCAGTTTGGCCCGGAAATGGTGCCCGCTGCGGTGCGTGGCCGCAAGGTGTTCCTGGGCATACGACCAGAACACATCCAGCTGCATGTGCCCGGTGTGACTACGCAGGTGGAAATGGTGGAAATTCTGGGTTCCGAGCAGTTACTGCATCTGGGTTGTGGCGACTATCGCATCATCGTGCGCTGCCCGATTGAGCAGACTCGCGAATATCCAATTCAAATTGGCGAGGCCATCCAGATTGGCTACATGCCACCCCACCCTTTGCATTGGTTCGACCGCGATACGGGTTTGCGTATCGAGGCCTGAGCAGCCTGCCTGAAGCAAGGTGCTCCAAGGCGATACATAATAAAAAACCGGCCCGAAGGCCGGTTTTTTTACGAGCAAGAATCAGGGATTACTTGCCGTAGACGGTTTTGGAACCGTCAGCGTGCCAGCTGAAGACGTCAAATTTGAAGTCGTTCAGGTCGCCCTGCTTGTTCCAGCTGATTTGACCGATAGGCGTTTTCACGCTGTTGGCGTGCAGGTAGTCGGCCACTTTGACTGGATCGTCCTCGCCAGCGCCCTTGATGCCTTCGGCAATCGCAATCGTGGCTGCGTAAGCGGAGAGCTGGAACGCGCCGCTAGGATCGCGCTTCTTGTCCTTGAAAGCCTGGACGATGGCCTGGTTGTCCGGATCTTGCGAGAAGTCCGCAGGCAAGGTCAGCAGCATGCCTTCAACGGCTTTGCCGGCAATGGCGTTAATGTCGGGGTTACCCACGCCTTCCGGTCCCATGAAGTGGACTTTCACGCCTTGCTCGGCGGCTTGACGCAGCAGCAGGCCCATTTCAGGGTGGTAGCCACCAAAGTACACGAAGTCCACGCCGGTGGATTTCAGCTTGGTGATGACGGCGGAGTAATCGCTGTCCCCCGCGTTAATGCCTTCAAACAGGGCAACTTCGGTACCGGCTTTTTGCAGTTCGGAACGAACCGAAGCGGCAATAACTTGGCCGTAGGACTGTTTGTCGTGCAGGACGGCAACTTTAGTGGGCTTGATCTGTTCCAGGATGAACTTGGCAGCGGCTGGACCTTGCTGATCGTCGCGACCAATGGTGCGCAGGATCATTTCGTAGCCTTTGCCGTCGGTAACAGCAGGTGCTGTTGCCGATGGAGTCACCATCAACACGCCTTCATTGTTGTAGATATCGGTGGCCGCGATGGTAGCGCCCGAACAAACGTGACCGACAACATAGTGGATCTTGTCATTCACGATACGGTTGGCTGCGACGGGACCTTGCTTGGGTTCGCAGGCATCGTCAACAGTGACCAGTTCGAGCTGTTTGCCCAGAACGCCACCGGCAGCGTTGATCTGTTCGATGGCCGTATCGACGCCTTGTTTGACCATGTCACCGTATTGGGTAACCGAGCCTGTGAAAGGACCGGCCAGTGCAATACGGATGTTGTCAGCGTGAGCAGCACCGGACAAGAGCAGACCCGTTGCCAGGCTCATGGCCGCTGCAACAGGAGTGAAACGAATTTTCATAGAAAACACCTCCGTGAATATGCAGGAAAGCATACACCGATAACAGGGTTTTATGCCTGCCTGACGCCTGAATTCAGGGTTTTCTATAGGGGGAATAGGAAAGGCCACCGTTTGGTGGCCTTTTTTTATCGCTATTTGAGGGCGATAAGATGGAAGTTACTGCAGCAGGCTACGCAGCATCCATGCATTTTTCTCGTGCACGTCCAGACGCTGGGTCAACAAGTCAGCGGTAGGCTGGTCGTCGGCCGAGTCGGCACGGTCAAAAGCGGTGCGTGCAGTACGAGCCAGCGCTTCGTTACCTTTGACCAGCAGCTCGATCATGGTGGTAGCATCCGGCACGGAAGCGGGCTGGGTGATGGAGGACAGCTTCTGGAATTCGGCATAGGTACCAGGGGCGTAGTGACCCAGGGCGCGGATACGCTCGGCGATGTCATCCAGGGCTTGCCACAGTTCGGTGTACTGCGTCATGAACAGCTCATGCAGAGTCTTGAACATAGGGCCGGTGACGTTCCAGTGGAAGTTGTGCGTCATCAGGTACACGGTGTAGGAGTCGGCCAGTACCTTGGACAACTCTTTAACTACAGCAGCACGGTCTGCCGTCGAAATACCGATATCAATTTTCAGAGCGCTGCTGGCGGCGCTGGCAGGAGCAGCGGGTTTGGCTGCGGCAACCGGCTTGGCCGCGGTAGGCTTGCGAGCAGCGGCTGGCTTGGCCGCAGGTTTAGCAGCCGCCTTGGCGGGAGCTTTGGCTGCGGTGGCAGGCTTTTTGGCGACGGCCTTTTTAGCGGTCACTTTTTTGGCGGGGGCCTTGGCGGCTGCCGGTTTTGGTTCAGCCTTTACATCGGCTGCAACTGCGACCTTGGTATCAGTGTTTGGGGCTTCTTCGGCCTTGCTGACCTTGGCGGTTTTACTGACTGCTTTCACGGCTTTTGCCATAGTGGACTCCTGTTGAACAGAGGGCTAAATAGGTACTGAAGCAGAATAACACGCAGTAGGTGTGCGATTTACGCTAGTTCAGGATACGGGAAATTGCTGTTGTATTCGACTTTTAAGTAGTTGACCCCAGCCAAGCCACTTTCCATGATCCCACGGGTCAAGGCGTCAATGGCCGACGTACGTGGAAAACTTTTGCGCCAGACCAAGGCAATGCGACGATCTGGAATGGGCTTTTTGAACGGGACATAGGCAAGCAGTTCGTTGGCCTGGCCGGGGGCTGTCAGAGAGCTGGCAGGCAGGACAGTCAGACCGATGCCGGTGGCCACCATATGACGGATGGTTTCCAGTGAAGAGCCTTCAAAGGTGCGCTGTATGCCTTCACTGGACGCTGAAAAGCGCGACAGCTCCGGGCAAACATCCAGCACCTGGTCGCGGAAACAATGGCCGGCACCCAGCAGCAGCATGGTCTGATCTTTCAGCTGTTCGGGATCAATTTCCTTGCGCTTGGCCCAGGCGTGTTCATGGGGCATGGCCACCACAAAAGGCTCGTCGTACAGCTCGCGGATAACCAAGCCTGTTTCAGGCAAAGGCAGGGCCACAATGGCGCAATCAATCTCACCTTGGCGCAGCAATTCCAGCAGACGCACGGTAAAGTTTTCTTGCAATAAAAGTGGCATTTGCGGGGTCAGCTCAATCTGCTTGGGAACGAGCTTGGGCAGCAGGTACGGTGCCACGGTGTAAATAATGCCAACGCGCAAAGGGCCAGCCAAAGGATCGTGGCCCTGGCGGGCAATCTCGCGCAGGTTGGCGCCCTCTTCCAGCACTTTCTGTGCTTGGGTGACGATGCGCAGCCCAATGGGGGTAATAGCCACCTCGGGCCCGCCACGCTCGAAGATGACCACGCCTAATTCGTCTTCCAACTTCTTGATGGCCACCGACAGCGTCGGTTGGCTCACAAAGCAGGCTTCGGCAGCACGTCCAAAATGACGCTCGCGTGCTACGGCAACGATGTATTTCAGCTCGGTCAATGTCATGACAATTCCTTGTGCAAAACAGCATTAAGACCTTGGGTTAACTACGGAGTAATTCTTCCCGGCCCTTCATCCAGCGCTGTAAATGGTGGTGAGCGTGGTCTGGATAATCACGGCGAAAGGTGCTGGCCAATGTTTGGGCCTGCTCGATCAAATCTTCATCGGACTCCAGGCTGGCAAAACGCAAGCCTGCCTGCCCGGATTGGCGCATGCCCATGAACTCGCCCGGGCCGCGTTGTTCCAGGTCGCGGCGGGCAATTTCAAAGCCATCGGTGGTTTCATACATGGCGCGCAAACGCAGGCGGGCAATGGCCGACAACGGTGCCTGGTAAAGCAAGACGCAAACGGATTGAATCTGTCCCCGCCCTACCCGGCCGCGTAGTTGGTGCAGTTGGGCCAGGCCGAAGCGCTCGGCGTGTTCAATAATCATTAAAGAGGCGTTGGGCACGTCCACCCCGACTTCAATGACAGTGGTCGCCACCAGCACGTCCAGATTGCCGCTACGGAAGGCTTCCATGACGTCCGCTTTTTCCGTGGAGGACAAGCGGCCATGAATCAGGCCTACCCGCAAGGGGGCCAGGGCTTGTTCCAGAGCCGCATGGGTATCGACGGCGGTTTGCAATTGCAGGGCTTCACTTTCTTCGACCAAGGGGCAGACCCAATAGGCTTGTCTACCTTGGGCAACTTCAGCCCGGACGCGCGCCATGATTTCATCACGGCGATTATCGGCGGCCAGCTTTGTAATGATGGGACTGCGACCTGGGGGCAACTCGTCAATCGCGGAGACATCCAGATCCGCGAAAAAAGCCATGGCCAAGGTACGCGGGATAGGTGTGGCACTCATATTGAGCTGATGCGGCAAATAAGCCTGACCTTTCTTGTCTTGCGCATCCCCTTTACGGTTCAGCTCCAGACGCTGGCCAACACCAAAGCGGTGTTGCTCATCCAGAATCACCAATCCTAATTGCTGAAATTGCACATTGTCCTGAATCAGGGCCTGGGTGCCGATGGCCAGTCTGGCTTGTCCGGAGCTGATGGCCTCATAAGCCAGACGTTTAGCTTTGACGCCCAAGCTGCCGCTTAACCAGGCCAGTTCGACGCCTAAAGGCTCCAGCCAGGCGCGCATTTTCAGATAATGCTGTTCGGCCAGAATTTCAGTCGGTGCCATCAAGGCTACCTGAAAACCGCTGGCAATGGCTTGCACGGCGGCAATGGCCGACACAATGGTTTTGCCGCTGCCTACATCTCCCTGCAACAGCCGGTGCATGGGATACGAGCGCTTCATGTCCGCGCTGATTTCCTTGACGCAGCGTTTCTGAGCGGCCGTTAACTTGAAGGGCAACGAAGCCAGCAAGGCTTTAGCCAGGTCACTATTGCCTTCACGCATAGGCTTGGCACGTTGAGCCTGACGCGCAGCACGAGCCTGCGCCAGGGACAATTGCTGCGCCAGCAATTCATCAAACTTGATGCGGCTCCAGGCCGGATGGCCGTGTTCGAACAAATCGTCGTAGCTGAGCTCGGGCGGTGGGTAATGCAAAAGCCGGATAGCCTCGTTAAAGGGCATCAGGCCATATTCGCTACGAACTTCTTCAGGCAGGGTGTCGCGCAGGTCCGCATTATTGAGCGCATCGGCAATGGCTTTGCGCAGCTGTACCTGGCTCAAGCCATCTGTCGTGGGGTAAACAGGGGTCAAGGCGCGGGCCAGGGGTTGGCCGGCTTTGGTGACTTTGGGGTGCACCATTTCCAGGCCATGAAAGCCCTGGCGCACTTCGCCGCGTACTCGCAGGGGTAAATCCCCTTGCAGCTGCTTGAGCTGGCTGGGATAAAAGTGCAGCCAGCGCAAGGCCAGCTCGCCACTTTCGTCGGCAATACGGGCATGGAGCTGCGCACGGGGACGCGCCTGAACATCCGTACTAAGAATACGACCTTCAATTTGCGCCATCTTGCCAGGGTAGAGATGGGCGATGGGCTCAACCTGAGTCTCGTCCTCGTAGCGCAAAGGAAGATGGACCACGAAGTCGGCAGGCTCTCGTAGGCCGAGCTTTTCAAACTTCTGGTCCAGACTGAGCGCCTTGCGTGGCGCAGCCCGTTTGGCCTGAGGCGCAGGCCGACCTGCGGTCATGGCAATACGTCTTTAGAAATTGAGGATAGCCTCGACCTCGAACTGAGCGCCTTTGGGCAAGCTGGCCACACCGATGGTGGAGCGTGCGGGGAAAGGCTGGGGAATCAGTTCGGCCATGATGGCGTTGGCGCTGGCAAAACGGGACAGATCTGTCAAAAACAAAGTCAGTTTGACGATGTCGCTCAGGTTGGCGCCAGCTTCTTTGACCACAGCTTCCAGGTTGGCAAATGCCTGACGTACCTGACCTTCAAAATTTTCAGATACCAGTTCGCCTGTGGCAGGCTCCAGACCGATTTGGCCAGACAGAAATACTGTCTTGCCGCCCGAAGCAATAATGGCCTGAGAGTATGGGCCTACGGCAGCCGGAGCGGCATCGGTGAAGACAACTTGCTTAGTCATAAGAAACCTCTGATGAGTGTTGTACTATCAGAGTTTAAGCGCCTATAGCTAAAATTAACAGATCTTGGCGTGATTATTTTTCCACGAAGGCGCGTTCAATCACGTAGTCACCGGGTTGACCTACACCGGGCGACACTTCAAAACCGCGTTTATCGAGCATGGCGCTGATATCGGCCAGCATGGCGGGGCTGCCGCACAACATGGCGCGATCCTGAGCGGGATCCAGTTGAGGAATGCCCAGGTCTTCGCACAGCTTGCCGGTCTCGATCAGGTCGGTAATGCGGCCGGTATTGCGGAACTCTTCGCGGGTGACAGTGGGGTAATACAGCAGTTTTTCGCGTACCACTTCACCAAAGTATTCGTTCTGCGGCAATTCATTCTGGATGAAATCCGAGTACGCCAGTTCGCTGACAAAACGCACGCCGTGAACCAGTACCACCTTTTCAAAACGCTCGTAGGTGTCGGGGTCCTTGATGATGCTCATGAACGGAGCCAGACCGGTGCCAGTGCCAAACAGGAACAGATTGCGGCCCGCGCGCAGGTCGTCAATTACCAGCGTACCAACGGGTTTGCGGCTGACCAGAATGGTGTCGCCTTCTTTCAGGTGTTGCAGGCGCGAGGTCAATGGACCGTCCTGTACCTTGATGCTGAGAAACTCCAGATTTTCTTCGTAGTTGGCGCTGGCGATACTGTAAGCGCGCATCAGCGGCTTGCCATCGACTTCCAGACCGATCATTACAAAGTGCCCATTATGAAAACGCAGGGCGGCGTCGCGGGTGGTGGTAAATGAGAACAGGGTGTCGTTCCAGTGGTGGACGCTGAGCACTTGTTCGGTATTGAAAGCTGCCATGTTAGTTGTCGTATAGAGGGGCAACATTGCCCGGATCAGTAAGCAAATATTTGCCCATTGTACCGAGTTCCCCAGGTAAATCCATGCTCATTCAGCAATACGATTTGATCGCAATCAGGACTTACCATTAAGTTCCATGAGCCGCCATTCTCCTGCTTTGGCACAGACAGTATGGCGATTTCCAGCCTGGAAACGGGCCTACATTCAAATAGCTCTTGCCTAGTTTCTGCATACGTTTGATAATCATTCACATTTTCTGGCTTACAGCCGGTTTTTACGCTATTTACGCCTGTTTTGGAGTGTTGATAATGCGCTTTACTCTTCGTAGCCGTGCCCTGACCCAAGCTTTGCTTCTGTCCGCTATGGGTACTATGTCGATGGCGGCTTTTGCCTCTGGCGAAGTCAACCTCTACACCACTCGCGAACCTGGCCTGATTACTCCTCTGCTGGAAACCTTCAGCAAAGACACAGGCGTAAAGGTCAATACCGTGTTTGTGAAAGATGGCCTGATCGAGCGCGTGAAAACCGAAGGCGACAAGTCCCCTGCCGACATTCTGATGACGGTGGACATCGGTAATCTGCTGGATCTGGTGGAAGCCGGAATTACTCAGCCCGTTGAGTCCGCCACTCTGGACGGCGCCATTCCCGCCAATCTGCGCGGTGCCGATAAACAGTGGTACTCCCTGTCCTTGCGCGATCGCGTGGCCTATGTGGCTAAAGACGTGGATGTGAAGAGCATTCACTACGAAGATTTCGCCGATCCAAAATGGAAAGGCAAGGTGTGTATTCGCTCCGGCCAGCACCCCTACAACACAGCCTTGGTGGCTGCCATGATTGCGCATAACGGTGCAGAAGCGACGGAACAGTGGCTGCGTGGCGTGAAAGACAACCTGGGCCGCAAGGCTGCCGGTGGTGACCGTGACGTAGCGCGCGACATTCTGGGCGGCATTTGTGATGTAGGTATTGCCAACGCCTACTACGTGGGCCGCATGAAAAACTCCGAGCCTGGTAGCGATGCCTACAAATGGGGCGAAGCCATCAATGTGGTGCGTCCAACCTTTGCTGATACCAAGGGCGGTGGCACACACGTGAATATTTCCGGTGCCGCTGTGGCCAAGCACGCTCCTAACAAGGACAACGCTGTCAAACTGCTGGAGTACCTGGTTTCCGAGAAAGCCCAGAGCCTGTACGCTAAGGCCAACTACGAATACCCCGTGCGCGCCGGTGTTGAGCTGGACCCCGTGGTTGCCAGCTTCGGCCCCATGACGATTGATCCTTTGCCATTGACTGAAATCGCCAAACATCGCAAACAAGCCAGCGAGTTGGTAGATAAAGTTGGCTTCGACAACTAAAATCGCCCTACTCTTTTTCTACGACCGCCAGCTTTGAGAAATCAGAGCGGCGGTCGTCGCGCATTTAAGCGCCTGTAATACCTAGCCTTTCATAATGCCCTTTTTTCGTCGTCTGCCCTTTTGGTCCCTGGCTGCCGCTGTGATTGCCCTGATCGTGGCAGCGCCTGTGATTACCCTGCTGACCCACGCCTTAGGCGGTTCGACTGAGCACTGGTCGCATTTGTTCCAGTTCGTTCTGCCTCAAGCCATGAGCAATACCTTGCTGCTGCTCCTGGGAGTCGGCGTGGTGGTGAGCTGTCTGGGAGTGGGGTCGGCCTGGCTGATTACCGCCTACGAGTTTCCCGGACGACGGATCTTGCAATGGGCTTTGTTGCTGCCGCTGGCAGTGCCGACCTATATCGTGGCCTTTGCATATCTGGATTTGCTGCATCCGATTGGCCCGATTCAGTCTGCCATTCGCTACGTCTTGGGCTATAGCAGCCCGCGTGAATTCCGTTTGCCAGATCTGCGCTCTTTGGGCGGCGCAATTTTTCTGCTGGGTTCAGTGCTCTACCCCTATGTATACCTGAGCACGCGCGCCATGTTTGCGACACAATCGGCCAGCTTGCTGGAGGCTGCCCGCATTATGGGTGAATCGGGCCGCAGCGTATTTTTCCGGGTCGTGTTGCCTATGGCCCGCCCTGCGATTGCAGTGGGTGTCAGCCTGGCTTTGCTGGAAACCCTGAACGATATTGGTGCTTCCGAGTTTCTGGGCGTGCAGACCCTGACGGTGTCTATTTACACCACCTGGGTAACGCGCTCGGATTTGGCGGGTGCCGCGCAAATTGCTGTTTCCATGCTCTGTCTGGTGGCGGCGTTGATCAGCATCGAGCGTTATGGTCGCCGCCGCCAAGCCTATTCCAGTAATCAGCGTTCCGAACCCATTCGACCTACCCGGTTGAAAGGCTCCGCTGCCTGTATCGCCATTGCTTTGGGTGTAGCGCCCGTGCTGGTGGGCTTTGTGGCCCCATCCCTGTATTTGTTGAATGAGACCATCAAGCATGTGAGCTTGGCGGGCGGTGTGTCGGCGCAATTGCTGAGCAGCGCCTGGAACACCTTGTATATCGCAGCGCTGGCCACTATCGCGACCCTATCTTGTGGCTTGGTCGTCGCCTGGGCTGCTCGGGCAGTACGTTCGGGACGCAAACCGCGTCTGGCCCGTTTTCTGGCAGGTGTCAGCAGTCTGGGATACGCCATTCCGGGAACCGTATTGGCGATTGGGCTGTTGACGCCCCTCGTCATGTTTGACTCTTTCTACAATCAAGTCATGTCCTGGTTTGGTGTTTCGGCGACGGGTTTGTTGTTGATGGGTTCAACACTGGCTTTGGTGTTGGCCTATACCCTGCGCTTTCTGGCGATCTCGGTTGGCGGTATTGAAGCCGGGCTGGCTCGAATCCCGGCATCGCTGGAGCAGGCTTCCCGTTTATTGGGAGAAACCCCGGCGGGGACGCTGAAACGTGTGCACTTGCCCTTGCTGCGCCCCGCCATGGGCGCGGCTGCTTTGTTGATTTTTGTTGATGCCATGAAGGAGCTGCCTGCGACCTTGTTGCTGCGTCCGATGAATTTCGAGACCTTGGCAACCTGGCTGTATGCGGAAGCGGCTCGTGGGACTTATGAGGAAGGCGCGGTTGCCGCCTTGGCCATTGTGCTGGCCGGTTTGATCCCCGTTATTTTATTGGCACGTACTCAATTGATGGCCTCTGGCCCACGCGCATCATGAACGATTTTCTGGATTTGCAGGCGATTACCCTTTCCTACGAAACGTCTGAAGGTTTTCGGCCGGTTGTTGACCAGCTCAGCCTGCATTTGCCCCAAGGGGAAATCGGCTGTCTGCTGGGGGCCTCGGGCTGTGGCAAGACCACGGTCTTGCGGGCCATTGCCGGTTTCGAGCCTTTGCGTGCCGGACATATTCTGTTGAATGGCCGTGTCTTGTCGGCTGTGTCTCAGCAAGTGCCGCCGGAAGACCGCCATGTGGGCATGATGTTCCAGGATTACGCCCTCTTTCCTCACCTGACGGTAGAAAAAAACGTGGCCTTTGGTCTGCGCAAATGGGATAAAGCCCAGCGTCAGGCCCGAGTACTGGAAATGCTGGAACTGGTCGATCTGGCCCGTTTGGCGCAGCGCTATCCGCATGAATTGTCGGGTGGCCAGCAGCAGCGCGTGGCTTTGGCACGCGCCTTGGCTCCCAAACCCTCTCTGCTGTTGCTGGATGAACCGTTCTCTAATCTGGATGTGGATACCCGAGAGCGCTTGGCGTTTGAGGTGCGCGACATTCTGAAAAGCGCAGGCATTACCGCGATTCTGGTCACCCACAATCAGGCTGAAGCCTTTGCGATTGCCGATCGTATTGGTGTGATGCAGGCTGGCAAGATCATCCAGTGGGATACGCCTTACAGCCTGCACCATCGTCCTGTGAATGACTTTGTGGCGGACTTCATCCGCCGCGAAGCCATCATGGCGCAACGGGCCCAGGCCTTTTTGCGTGGCGAGCCTGCGTAGTTGCAAGTACGGCAGCTCTAGCGTGCCCCATGCTGCCATATTGGACTGATAGCTCTCGCTTTCTTCCGGGTGGACGGTGAACTGAGTGTCCTCTAAGCGCTGATGATGGAGGGCTTGATCAGCATCCAGACCGCCATCGCTACCATCATCAGGTTTTCAGTCAGAGAGACAAAGCCCAAGGGCACCTTGCTGTCGCCACCCACGCAAGCGCATTTCAGTTCGCGCTTGTCGATATAGACCGCCTTGAACACTGACCAGGCACCGATGCTGCCAATAAATAAGGCGATGGGCACAGACAGCCACATCAGGGCACCGGCCAGCATCAACACGCCTGCCACTGCTTCTCCAAAGGGGTACAGATAGGCGTAGCGCACCCATCGTTGGGCCAGCAAGTCGTAGTTCAGGAACATGGTGGCAAAGCCGTCCACATCTTTGAGCTTCTGCACGGCCAGCAAACACATGGCAATGGCAATAAACCATTCCAGCGCCTGGAGCAGGACAATCTGTCCGAATGCCGCCCAGGAAACAGCTAGCGCCATCAAGCCAGCCATCACAAACAAGGCGATCACGGGCGTGTAGCTGACGGCATCCTTGTCCTTGACCTTCCCACCGAAATACTCGACCAGTTCGTCATAGCCCCCTATCCGTTTTCCATTGATAAAGGTCTGGGGGGTTGTGCTGACTTGATGCTTGGCCTTGAAAGCGTCAATCTCTTCGCGATTCCTAAGCCAGTGATCGTCCAGCTCGTAGCCTTTGCGTTTGAGCAGTGCGCGTGCCTTAAGCCCGAAGGGGCAGATATGTTCTGCCGTCACCATGCGGTAAAGCTCAGCGTGTTTGGCGCTATGTGTAGCCATATGCGACTCCTTTGACGTGATGCTGTTTGTCGGAAGCCCTCCCCTTACGCTCATGCAAGCGTTTATCTGACACCCTAAACCAGGTGTCAGGAAGTGTAAGTAAGCAGGTGTAGTGATTTAGTAGTGTTAGTGATCGATTGTTTTTGCCTGGTCGTAAGATCTCAGGGGCTGGGTGGCAGCACATCGCATGAAAATGGGCAGAACAAGGGCAACAAACGCTGTCAGGAGCAGCAAGATATGAAGATCTGGCACGGGTACATCCAGAGTGCGGAGCAGTAGGGATGGAATAGCCAGAGCAATAAAGCTGCCGATGTGGTTGCCTGTGGTTTGCAAAGCCATGAAGCGGCCCCGCTGAGCTTGAGTGGGGTAGCTGGTACTGCGGGCGCTGGCGCAGACTAGACGGGTGTAGCTGCCCGTCATGAACAGAATCATGAATACGTGAGCTGTTCCCCACCCCAGGGCTAGCATGATCAAGGACAAGAGCAAGATCAACGTACCCAGATCAGAGATACGGGTCTCGCCCCATTTTTTGATGCCCGTAGCGGATAGGCAGGAGGCGATCAAGGCGGCGACACCGCCCAACATGAAGATCACAGGCATTTGCTGTGCTTGAGTGTCGTAGCGTAGCGCCAAAACGGGGATCAGGACCGGGATCAGTAATAGTGAGCCTGCCTGCGCAATAGCCGGCAGGCTTAGCCAGCGCCAGGCCTCTTTACCTAGAGCCAGTGGTGAGGGTTGCGCTGCAACGAAAGGGTTGGAAGGCAGATAGCGATGAGCAATTGCGACGGCAAGCAGGCAGAGCACGGCCAGAGTCATCAAGGCGATACGCCAGCCCAGTTCTACGGCGATGAACAAGGTGACGGGCATTCCGGCGATACTGACCAAGGCAAAGGCGCTGACCACAATGGCAATCGCGTCGGTACGCTGCTCGGCATTCATGTCATGCAGCAGTAAAGTCGTTGCGGCGCTCATTAAAAAACCACCTAGCAAACCAGCTCCCAGACGCAGCAAGATAAATAGCCCGAATTCGGAGCTGATGGCCCCCAAAGCGGTTAATACGGCCAAGAGAATCAGTGCCAGGAGCAGTAAAGGCTTTAGTGCCGCGCGGTGCATCCAGCGTGCAGCCAGGACGCCCGATAAAGCGGCGCCGCCCATATAGGCGGAAGCGGCATAGCCGGCGTAGGTGGCAGGAACATCAAAGTCCACTGCCATCCAGACAAACAAAGGCGTCAAGGCCATGAATTCCAGAGCATGAACAAACTGGATAAAAGACACGGCACGGGCACGCAGCCGGGGACGAAACACTTCAGAATCAGACATGATGATACGCATAAAGAAAGAGGCCTCTAGCCTAATTCTTCGCGGTTTTGATATGTAGTCTCTATAATTCGAATATTAAATTATCAAAACCGGGATAATTCCATGGCTCCTCAGCTGAATTTGAATGCCTTGCGGGTTTTTATCCAGGTAGCCGAAAGTGGCAGTTTTACGGCTGCAGCTCAGGTGCTGGATTTGCCGACCTCCAATGTCAGCCGTTATGTGGCGCAACTGGAGCGGCAGATTGGTCAGCGCTTGCTGGAGCGCAGTTCCCGGCAACTGCGTTTGACCAGTGTGGGCCAGGGCTTGTTTGATACCGTTCAGCCCTGGTGGGGAGCCTTAAAGCAGGCTGAACAGGATTTGCTGGATCAACGCACGCGTTTGTCGGGACGCTTGCGGATTTGTATTCCATCCGAGGTAGGACCGTTTCTATTGGCGGGTGTCCTGGCAGATTTTGCGGCCCAGCATCCGGATCTGGAACTGCATTGTCAAACCAACCTGGAAGGCCCTGGTGTGCTGGCGCAGGATTTTGACCTGGCCTTATTGATGTGTCGGGGTGCTCTGCCAGACAGCAGTCTGGTGGTGCAGGAATTGTGTTCTTTTGATTGCCAGGTCGTGGCGGCACCTGCCTTGATCGAGCAATACGGTATGCCCAGCAGCCTGGAAGAGTTGGAACAGTTGCCCTGCATTACGACCGATACGGCTTTGGATGGCCAAGCCTGGCAGTTTGTCTTGCCCGATGGTCGCTTTCAAATTTTGAACGTCCCCAGCCGCTTTCGTGTGAATAGCGGTTTGCTGGCGGGAGCTGGCGCCGTCAAAGGGCTGGGTTTTGCGATTCTGGTGCGGCAGGGATGTGAGAAAGAAATCGCCCAAGGGCGTCTGATTGCCGTTCCCCTGCCCTTGCCGCCTGCCCCTTTGCGTCTGGTACTGGCGTATACGCATCGACGACACTTGTCGAACTCGGCACGTGCCTTGATTGAGTATCTGAAGGCCCAAGCTGATATCGGCACCTTGCCTGGATTAAACACCCATTAACTTGGGGGCCTTGTAGGGTTTGAGCTTGAGTCGTCGTTGCAGCAACCGACGCTATATCAAGCAATGACGGCTGCTTTGACCATATCAATATGAGGAATGCCGTCCTCGTCGTAGATCTGGCCCACAGGCTCAAAACCTAAAGAGCCGTAGAACTTCTGCAAATGCGCCTGTGCGCCAATGCGTATGCCTGCGCCAGGATAGTGGGCTTCCGTAAAGCGGATCGCTTCAGCCACTAGCGCGTAGCCGATTTTCAGGCTACGGAACTTGGCCAAGGTCAGGACACGGCCAATGGAAGGCTCATCATATTTCAAGCCCGGTTCGACAACGCGAGCATAAGCAGCCAGCTCGCCGTCCTTGAGCACGGACAAATGCCAGGAATCCAGGTCCAGGCCGTCCACGTCTTGGTAGGCACACTCCTGCTCCACCACAAACACCGCCTCGCGAGCCTGGATGATTGTGTACATTTCCCGCGTGGACAGATCGTCCAACCGTTTCCATTGAAAAACCAGGTCCATCTTTACTTCCATGACGATAAGGTTTGGGTGACTGCGTATGGTAATCGTCCAAGGGCAGAATAAAAAGAGCGGCCCGAAAGCCGCTCTTTTTGATCGTACTGGCCAAAACCAGTGCCTTCGATCTTACAGGCTGTAGTACATGTCGAATTCGACCGGGTGCGGAACCATACGCAGACGGGTGATTTCGGCTTGTTTCAGCTCGATGAAGGCGTCCAGCATTTCATTGCTGAACACACCGCCACGGGTCAGGAATTCGCGATCTTTGTCCAGGGACTCGATCGCCTGTTCCAGCGACACGCAAACGGTTGGGATTTTTGCATCTTCTTCGGGTGGCAGATCGTACAAGTTCTTGTCGGCTGCATCGCCGGGGTGAATCTTGTTCTGCACACCGTCCAGACCGGCCATCATCAGGGCCGAGAAGGCCAGGTATGGGTTGGCCATTGGATCGGGGAAGCGGGCTTCCACACGACGCGCCTTGGGGTTGCTGACGTAAGGAATGCGGATCGAGGCCGAGCGGTTACGGGCGGAGTACGCCAGTTTCACTGGGGCTTCAAAGTGCGGAACCAGACGCTTGTAGGAGTTGGTCGTGGGGTTGGTGATGGCGTTCAGGGCACGGGCGTGCTTGATGATGCCGCCAATGTAGAACAGCGCGAACTCGGACAGACCAGCGTACTCGTTACCGGCAAACAGGTTCTGGCCGTCTTTCCAGATGGACTGGTGCACGTGCATGCCGGAACCGTTGTCGCCGACCACGGGCTTGGGCATGAATGTCGCCGTTTTGCCATAAACGTGAGCCACGTTATGGATGGTGTACTTCATGATCTGGTTCCAGTCCGCACGCTCGACCAGAGTCGAGAAGCGCGTACCGATTTCCAGCTGGCCGGGAGCGGCCACTTCGTGGTGGTGGATTTCAACAGGAACGCCCTGCTGTTCCAGCAGCAAACACATTTCAGCGCGCAGATCGGCAAAGGAGTCTGTAGGCGAAACAGGAACGTAGCCGCCTTTGACGCCAGGACGGTGACCCAGGTTATTGCCATTGAGTTCCAGACCACGCGACCAGGGAGCTTCTTCAGAGCGAATCTTCACGAAGCTGCCCGACATGTCGTCGTTCCAGGTAATACCGTCGAACACGAAGAATTCCGGCTCGGGACCAAAGTACGCGGTATCGCCCAAACCGCTGGAGCGCAGGTAGGCTTCAGCACGCTTGGCCAGCGAACGTGGGTCGCGGTCGTAACCTTTCAGATCGGAAGGCTCGACCACATCGCAGGTCAGAATCAGGGTGGGCTCTTCACGGAACGGGTCCATACGGGCGGTTTTGGCGTCCGGGATGAGCAACATGTCCGAGGCTTCGATTCCTTTCCAGCCAGGCAAGGAAGAGCCGTCAAAGGCGACACCAGACTCAAAGCGATCCTCGTCCACCGCGTGTGCGGGGGTGGTCAAGTGGTGCTCACGGCCCAGGGTATCGGTAAAGCGGAAATCGACAAACGTGATTTCGCGTTCGGCGATGATCTTCAGAACATCTTCGGGGGAGGACATGGTTACTCCAGCGTCAATGACGTTAACAAAAAGTGAGGAGGAGTGGCGCGGATCATTGTGTAACCCACTACGGCAGGTCTTAATTACGTTTATCGGGATTGCCGCTGAATCTGATCCAAACAGCGCAATACCGATAAAGTAGTTATGGCATAGGACTTACCAGAAATTAATTGTAGAGCAATTGTGCAGATGCACAATAAAAAATGTCTTAAATAAACAATTAAATGTCAGGAACCTTCATCAGGAAGGAATGCTTCCTGTAAATCATTTAAGAATCGCCAGCCTAAATCGGTGGTTCGAATACGAACCGGATCGGAAGCCAGCAAACCTTTCTCGATATTGCGCTTGATCACGGGCAGGATGTGCGCAAGGGGCACACCCGTGCGTTCCTGGAAGTACTGGGCGGGTACGCCCTCTTTCAGGCGCAACACGTTCAGCATGAACTCAAAGGGCAAGTCTTTGGGTGTGACACGGGCATTGTGCGCATAGTGGCTGCCGTCGCGCTTGATGGCGTTCTGCATCCATTGCGCCGGGCTGCGGGTGGTAGCAGTACGGATAATGCGGTCGTGAAAGGACAGCTTGCCGTGGGCTCCCGGGCCTATGCCGATATAGTCGCCAAATTCCCAGTAATTCAGATTGTGGCGGCTATGGCCACCGCGCTTGCTGTAGGCCGAGATCTCGTACTGGTTCCAGCCGCGGCTGGCGGTCAGCTCGATCAGGCGGTCCTGCATCGCGGCGCTGTCGTCGTCATTGGGCAAGACCGGCGGGTATTTCGCGAAGACGGTATTGGGTTCCAAGGTCAAATGGTAGAGCGACAAGTGCTCGGTCTCATAAGACATGGCCTGCAAAATGTCCCGCTCGGATTGCGCTGGGGTCTGGCCCGGCAAGGCGTACATGACGTCCAGGTTCACGCGGTCCACGGCTTTCATGGCGGCTTCAATAGCCTGTTGCGCTTGCTGGCTGTCATGAATGCGGCCCAGCGCTTTCAGGGCCTCATCGTTAAAGCTCTGAATGCCCAAGGAAATCCGGTTCACGCCACTGTGTGCAAAATTCATGAAGCGCGAGGCTTCGGAAGCTCCAGGATTGGCTTCCAGCGTAATTTCTGCGTCGGGCAGCAAGTTCAGGTGGGAACGCAGCAAGGCCAGCATGCGGTCCAGCGCCTGGGCTGACAGCAGACTGGGCGTGCCACCACCGATAAATACGGAAATTACCTGTCTGCCCCAGACTAGCGGCAGGGTTTGTTCCAGATCGGCCTGCAAAGCGTCCAGATACTCGTTTTCGGGCAGTTCAGCGGGTGCTTCGTGTGAGTTGAAGTCACAGTATGGACATTTGCGCACGCACCAGGGCACGTGCACGTAGACGGACAAGGGCGGCAGGCTGGGCAGCAAGGTGGCCGGGCCGGAGCCAGGCCGGATGCGTACCTCGGGAGAGAAAACAGTCATGGTGTTACTCGGCGGCCAGACGGGCCAACAAGGCTTGCATGGCTTGCGCCCGGTGACTGTATTTGTTCTTCACTTCAGGAGAGAGCTGCGCCGCAGTTTGCTTGAGCTCTGGCAGATAAAAGTGAGGATCATAGCCAAAGCCGTGCTCGCCAGCGGGTTGATCCTGAATCTCCCCTTCCCAGACGCCTTCAATCACGATGGGCCGTGGGTCCTGGGCATGGCGCACATACACCAGAACAGCCACATAACAGGCGCGACGGTCGCTTTGTCCTTGCAGACGCTGGACCAGCAAGGCGTTATTGGCTGCATCGGACTTTTCACCGCCCAGTTCGCGAGCGGCAAAACGGGCGGAATATACGCCGGGGGCTTCGTCCAGGGCGCGCACACAGAGGCCGGAGTCATCGGCCAAGGCGGGCAAGCCGCTTAATTGGCTGGCATGACGGGCCTTGGCCAGCGCATTCTCGATAAAAGTGGCAAAGGGTTCCTCGGCCTCGGGAATGTTCAATTGGCCTTGAGGAACCATGCTGATACCGGCCTGAGCCAGAATGGCGGAAAACTCCTTGAGTTTGCCGGCATTGTTGGAGGCCAGGACGACACGCTTGGATTCAGTGTTCATAAGTCGCAGCAGGCGGCAAAGCGCCCTGTTCAGTAAAAATGGCAAGGCGCCGTGCCAGGCAGTGTGTGCTGCATGGGACGGCGTCCCAATAGCGGTTTGTCTCGCTACCTGGCAGTGTCGCGCAGGGAGCAGGACAGACCCATTTCATCGCGATCAGCCCTGCAAGGCTTGTTTCTGGGCTTGCATCAGCTCGGCAATGCCCTGCTCGGCCAGATCCAGCAAGCGGTTCAAGGTGGGGCGTGCAAAGGTCTGGCCTTCGGCGGTGCCCTGCACTTCCACCAGATTGCCGCTGCCTGTCATGACGATATTCATGTCCACGCCGCAGGCGGAGTCTTCCAGGTAGTCCAGGTCCAGGACGGGGTTGGATTCGAACACGCCGACCGAGACGGCCGCCAGTTGATCCAGAATGGGCGAGGCTTGCAGCTTGCCCTGCTCTTGCAGGCTGCGTACGGCCAGGCTGGCTGCGACCCAGGCCCCAGTGATGCTGGCGCAGCGGGTGCCGCCGTCGGCTTGCAGAACATCACAGTCAATGTGAATGGTGCGCTCGCCCAGGGCTTTCAGATCAAAGACAGCGCGCAGGCTGCGGCCGATCAGACGCTGGATTTCCTGGGTACGGCCATTTTGCTTGCCACGGGCCGCTTCACGGTCCGAGCGAGTGTGCGTGGAGCGAGGCAGCATGCCGTATTCCGCCGTTACCCAGCCCTGCTCCTTGCCTTTCAGAAAGGGAGGGACTTTGTCGAGCACGCTGGCATTGCACAGAACATGGGTTTCACCCAGACGGATCAGTACCGAGCCTTCGGCGTGACGGGTAAAGCCGGTCACCAGTTCGATAGGACGGCATTGTGCAGCAGATCGACCCGAGGGACGTGCAATCGTAGCGTTTTCAGACAAGGCTAGGCTCCGGACAAAATTCAAAACGCCTATTGTACGCCTTGCGGGACGGGCCGTAGCGCAACACCCATGTCCATCCACTTATCGGCCTGGCAGGTGAAAAGCAGGATCTGATGGCGTTGGGCGGCGTCGTGAATAATGCGCTTCATCGCCCCCAGGCGATCGTTGTCGCTGTGGACCAGCACGTCATCCAGAATCAGCAAGGTGGGACGGCCTGCCTGTTGCAGCAAATCTGCATAGGCAAGACGGGCGATCAGGCCGATTTGCTCGCGTGCGCCAAAGCTCAAGCCGTCAATGTCGTCGGCCAGCCCTTGTCCGCTATCGCGTTGCAGCCAGCGTGGGGCCAGGTATTCGTCCAGCTCCACCCGTGCCTTGCCCAAAAGCAGACGCAGATAGTGGTTGATGTGCTTTTGCAAAGGCTCGTGCAATTGCTGGGTCAAGGCGTTGCGCTGCTCTCTTAGTACAGACAGCAACAGGCGCAAGGCCGCGACACGGCGCTCGTAGGTGGCGCAACGGCGCTGGCAGTCGTGCAGACGTAGCGAGGTCTGGTCGATCTGCTCTTCCAGGCCTTGCGCTCCGTGGGTTTCCAGCTTGGTTTGCACCAACTGCGCGGCCAGTCGGGCCTCGTTATAGCTTTGCTCCTGTTGTTGAGCGCTGCGCTCCAGACGTTGCAGGTCCTGCTCCAGAACCGAGACGGGCAAGGCGGCCAGCTCGGCTTCCAACGCCTTCTGATCGGCCAGTTGCTGCTCGCGTTGCAAGCGCAGTTGTCCCCATTGCTGCTCGCGCTCCTGCTGCGCTTGCTGGCGTTGCGGGTCAGCCCATTGTTGTTCCAGGCTATTGGCTTCAGCCTGGGCCTGCTCCAGACGAGCCTGGGTGCGGGCAAGGGCTTCGCGGGCATCATGCCAGTCGCTTTCCAGTGCGCGGTACTGCTGCTCGGCCATGGAGGCGGCTTGGGCGATACGGCCCAGTTCCGAGGCCTCGATGGCCTCGCCTTGCGGGCGTTGCGGGGCGATGCGTTGTTGAGCCGCCTGAACCAGACCTTGCAAGTGTGCTTTGCCTTGCGGGGCCAGCGCTTTCATGGAGCTGCGTAACAGCCGGTCCTGCTGCTCTTGTTCCCGATATTGCTCGCGGCGGCGTTCCAGCTCTTCCAGGCTTTTTCCGCCCAGTTGGCCAAGCGCCTGTGCGTATTCCTGCTGGGTTTGCGCCAATTGCTGCTGCACCTTGCCCAGATCGCGGCCGCCGGGAATGATGCGCAACTGGCCCATTCCGGGAAGCTCAATCAGGGTGCTGGCGCTAAGGTGGGCGCGGTGCTGGCCCTGAATGGATGCCCCATCCAGCAACAGGCTGGCGCCGTCTTGCAGTTCGATCTGCAATTCGGTGGAAATCGTCTCAAGTTGGTGTTGCAAACGCTGAATAAGCTGGTGCTGCTGGCGTAATTGGTCCAGGGCCTCGTCGCTGATTTTCAGCTGCACCAAGGCGGCCCCGCATTGCGCCAGTTGGGTTTCCAACTTGCCCAGTTCTTCCAGTTGCCCTTGCACCTGCTGCAATTGCTGCTGCGTGCCTTCAAAGCTGGCTTGATCTTGAAACCATTGCTGCCAGGTACGGGCGCGTTCCTGCTCCTGCAGGCTGGCGTCTTTATGGCTGCGCGCCTGCTCCAGACGCTGGTTCAAGCTGTTGAGCGTGCCCTGCTCTTGCTCCAGCTTGGCACTCAAGGATTTGACCTGCTCGGCGCGCCGGCTGCGTTGGCGAGCCCACTCCAGGTCGCGTTCCCCAGCTTGTTGGTAGAGCTTTTCTCGCTCGGCCAACATGTTCAGCGCCTGTTGCAGTTCCTTGGCCCGTTCCTGCAATTGGCGGGCTTGAAGTAACTGAACCTGCACTTGTTTGGCTTGCTCACGTAGCTGCTCCCACGGGCGCTTAGCCTCGGCATGGGCAATTTGCCTACGGGCCTGCGCCAGTTCGTCCACCCATTGCTGGTACTGCTGCAAGGCGGCTTGCTGGCTCTGTAACTGCTCTTCCAGCTCCTTGGCTTCTTTCTGCGCTGCCAGCCAGACGCCGCGTGGTTGTCCTTGAGCCTGGGTCACATATTGGTCCAGCTGTTGCTGGGCCTGTTCGATCAGATAATCCCCGTCTGCACTAGTCAAATCAGCGATTTCGCTACCCAAAGCCTGCTGCAAGGTGCCGGTGGCGTGCTCGACCGAGCTGCGCAAGTCCTGGCCCTGCCCTTGTTCAATCCACAAAAGGCCCGGCACGCCCCAGTTACGGGCCTGGCTGCTGCCTTTAGCGGCATACTCAAAGCCCATTTGCTGGGCCAGGTATTGTTCGGCCTCGTCATTGTCCAGATGCTGGTTACCGATGTATAAATCGCAGCGTTTGCGCTTCAGGAAACGCTTGCTCAGTCGCATGTCCTGGCCGTTCAGGCTGAAATCCAGCTCGATTTCCGGTGCGGCTGAAGAATCACCCCAAGGCAGGATTTTTGTCAGACTACCTGTGCCATAACGTTCGAAAAACACCGTGCGCAGGGCTTCGGCCAAGGTGCTTTTACCGGCCTCGTTCGGGGCGCTGATGATGTTCAGGCCCGGCTCCAGCTGGTCCAGTGAGACGGGCTGGCGAAAGCGCTTGAACTGCTCGACGCGCAGGGACTTAATGTGCATGACCACCTTCCTTATCGCGCAGCAAACCGGCCAGAATCAGCAAGGCATCTTCAGCGGCTTGCTGCTGGCTGCCGTGACGCAGTTCCTGCAACTGTTTCAACGCGGCCTGCAAGTAGCCATCGGCTTGCAAGGCGTCCAGATCCTCTTCAGAAGGTGCCAGACGCAAGGCCTCGCGCTGGCAGTCCCAGGCGCGGCAACGGGCTTGGGACTGCCCCAAAATATTTTCCAGACGCTCAAAACCGCTCAGGCTTAACTGACCTGATAGCTCCAGTTCCACCACGCTCTGATCCGCTAAGGCGTTCAGTTCCCGCTCCAGCAGGTCCAGATCCGTGTCGTCATTCAAATGGTGCTGGATACTGCGCCAAGGGTGTTGGGCAACCGGCAAGGCTTGAACCACAGGTGTTGCGCCCGGTTCGCTGATTTCCACCAGCAGAGCCTGGCCAGAGTCGTTATCCCGAAAGCGGTCCGGCTCGGGCGTGCCGCTGTAGTAGCAGCGCTCGTTAATTTTGACGGTGCCGTGCCAGTCCCCCAGTGCCAGATAGTCCAGTTTGGCGCGTTGTACGCGGTTTTGATCGATCAGGTTATGGCTGTCCAAATGCTCCAGCACCCCACTGACGCTGCCATGCGCCAAGCCCAGACGCCAGTAACCCGCCGGACTTTCGGCCTGATCGAACCAGTCGCTCAAGTCCTGATAAGTCTGGCGTTGTGTCAACGGCGCTGGCAGGACCGCAAGCTTGAGCTCGTCCAGCAGAAAAAGCTCCGGTGTATCAAGTACATGCACATAATCTGGAATGCAGTTCAAGCGGCGCGCGCGTGTCCAGACACTTTCGCTCAAGGCCGCGTCATGGTTGCCGGGCAGGAGCAGCCAGGGGCCGGTGAAACCCGCCATGGCATTGAAACTGCGGCGCAGATTGCGATCGCTCAGGGTTTGCGAATCAAAGACATCGCCCGCTACCACAAGCAGATCGGCGCGATGTTCGGTAGCCAGCGTTGCCAGCTTCTCAATGGCCTTGAAACGTGCCTCAGCCAGGGCGGCCGCGTCCTCCAGCTCGAAACGCGAATACTGGCGACCTATTTGCCAATCGGCTGTATGCAGGATTCGTAGCATGACTGCCCTTAGATTTGGTAAAAAAATCGGCCCTTACAGGCCTTGAATGCCTAAAGTATAGAGCTTTGTCGCGGCAAGAGGCGCGGCCAAAGCCGGGACCTGAGAGTACAATTGGCGGCTTTACTCCATTCTTAAAGTGACCCACCCATGATCCGTAGCATGACCGCGTTTGGCAGCGCCAAGGCCGAGTCCGAAGCAGGCACCATCAATATCGAGATGCGCAGCGTCAACAACCGCTTTCTGGACCTGAATCTGCGTTTGCCCGAGGAACTGCGTTTTGCGGAGAATCTGCTGCGCGAGCTGGCCGCCCAGGGTGTACAGCGTGGCAAGCTGGAATTGCGGGTCAACTTTGCCCGTAGCGGCACGGATCAGCAACGCAGCCTGGATATGGAGGCGGTGGAACGCACAGCACAGATGCTGCAAGTAGCACGCGTGGCCATTCCCGATCTGCCTGCACCCGAGCTTCATACCTTGCTGAGCAATCAAAGCGGCAATAATTCGGGCATGGATCCCGAAATCTGGCTGCCCATGATCAGCCAGGCTTTCGAGGCGGCCTTGCAGGATTTTCAGGCGACCCGAGAGCGTGAAGGCCAGCGGCTGGCACAAGCCATGCTGGATATTCGCCAGGACATGAGCGTCATTGTGGACGAGGTCGAGCAGCACCTGCCCTCGATCCTGACGGAGCAGAAGAACAAGATTGCTACTCGCTTGCATGACGCCTTGTTGCAAGCCAGTCCGGACGGTTTCGCCCTGATTTCGGGCGAAGAACTGTCTGCCCGCGTCGCGCAGGAAGCGGCTGTTTTCTCCCTGCGCATTGATGTGGCTGAGGAAATCGCCCGCTTGCGTTCGCATTTGACCGAGCTGGAGCTGATTCTTAACGGTGATACCAGCGTGGCGTCCAACAAGAAAAGCACGCGCCAAGGCAGCACTGGCAAGCGTTTGGACTTTCTGTTCCAGGAGATGAACCGTGAGGCCAATACCTTGGGTTCCAAGGCAGGCAGCATGGACATGACGCGCGCTTCTATCGACTTGAAGCTGTGTATTGAGCAGCTGCGCGAGCAGACCCAAAACATCGAGTAAACCAGCCAGTCCCTTATTTTCTGCCTGCCAGTATTTTTTTCAGCAGGTGCTGTCTGCTTAAACCGCGTGAAACCTCAGGTTTTATGGGGTTTTTTCAAGAAAACCGTCTTGCTCAGGCCAGGCGGTTTTTTTGTGGACTTTTCTGATCATCCTCAAACTCCCTAGGGCTATTTTTTCTGAAAGTGGTCTAGTGAAGCCAGGAATAAATACAGACGCTTTATAAGCCGCCTTAATATATAAAAATAAAATAGCGATTTTTAAAATAAAAAAATAAAACAAAAATAAGAAATGGTTTTTATAAATAATTAATCCGGTTTTAAAAGTTAAAAAAACGAATCACTGGTTTTAAATAAATTCATGCTTAATTATCTGTCTGCTAATTAGGTGGCTTGTCGGTTTTGTCCTGGGATTTTCTCGACAAGGCCAGGTAACACGTCACCTTTTTGACAGTTGTGTTTCTGGTTTTAAAACGGCGGTATTTTCTGGCCGCTGTCTGAATGCCCTGCTCGGCCCCTTGGGTTTTTCTCCGCTTTTTTCTGCCTCCGTCCTTCCCGTACAATAGCCAGCGCTGTGCTGCTCTTAGGCGGCTTATTAAAGGACAGAAAACACATGAATTTCATTTTTCGTGGAAATGAAATATTGGTCAGCAGCCAGGAAGGACAAGCCTTGATTCCTGCCAAACCCGCACTGGATTTAGCGCCGGCGCAATGGCATGCTCTTTTTCCAGGTGACGATTGTCAGGATTTTGCCTGCCACGTAGCGGCCGAGACCCCGGCTCCGGATGGCTTTACCTTCCGTCACTTGCGCGGCGTGCTGTCGCAGTTGGGAGATCAAGCCAGTATGGTGAATCGGGCTTTTCAAGTCTCGGAATGGGCGCGCAGCCATCGTTACTGTGGTGTGTGCGGTTCGACCATGGAGCGTGTGAAGCATGAACTGTGCTTTCGCTGCACCTCTTGTGGTTTCTCGGCCTATCCCCGCATCTCCCCGGCCATGATGGTACTGATCCGCGACAAGGGCCGTATCTTGTTGGCCAGTCACTCCACTTACGCGACGGCGCGCTACACGGCTCTGGCCGGGTTTGTGGAAGCCGGTGAAAACCTGGAAGAAGCCATTCACCGTGAGGTTATGGAGGAAGTGGGGCTGCGCGTGGACAATATTCAGTATTTCGGCAGTCAGTCCTGGCCTTTCCCACATTCTTTAATGGTGGCTTATACCGCCGAGTACGCCGGGGGTGATTTGCGCATTCAAGCTGACGAAATCAATGACGCGCGCTGGTTTGGCCCGGGTGACGCCCTGCCCGATCTGCCCCATACAGACTCCATTGCGGGCCGTTTGATTCGGGCCCATTTACCGGGCCAGGCCAAGACTTAAAGCGCGACTCAGGTCGCCAGATGGGCGGCGACATTGCGCAGCATACGGCCCAAATCCTCGCGCTCATTCGGATTGAGCACCGACAGAGCATCATCAATCATTTCTTTGGCGGCGGGCCAGACTTGCGCATAGCGCTCACGGCCCGTTTCGCTCAGGTACACACGCATATAGCGGCTGTCGTTTTCGTCCGTGCGGCGCTGCACCAATTCGCGTTCTTCCATTTGGTCAATCACCCGGCTCAAGACCGGCTGATGTACCACGATGGCCTTGGCAATTTCCCCGATGCTGCGCCCGTCCTTATCCCACAGGTACTGCAAGACCCGAAAGTGCACATAGGTCATATTGTGTTCACGCAAGGTGGTCGATCTTAGCGTTTGGTCCAACTTGTAGATAATGTTGGCCATCTGGAAGGCCAGATTGGTTTCTACGCTGCTGTCAGGGATGGAGACGGGAGTTTTGCTCATAATGCCTTGGGAGAGTCAATCCTGCGCTTGTCGCTCCATGAAATCGGAGCGACAAGCGGACCGTCAGTATACTAGCAGAGCTCTGCCTGGACGGTTCCCGTAGGCGTGTGACTGGCAGCGCGGAAAATCTGCGCGTAGCTCCAGGGATTGGCCATGGCAGAACGCACGACCTGAGTACGCACGGCATCGGGCAAGGCGCTGATCTCACCATATAGACAGGACCACTTCTGGCAGTGCTCTACAATCTCGCGCTCGTTGTTTTCCCAGGCTTCCAGGGCTTCGGGGATATCGCGGGCATCCTGCACCTTTTCCAGGAACGTGGCCAAAGCCAGGCCATTTTGCATGGCCATGCCCCCACCCTGCCCCAGGTTCGGCGGTTGAGCGTGGGCGGCGTCGCCCAAAATCGCGGTACGGCCACTGGACCAGGTTTTGCAGCGCGTCACACTGTAACGACCCCAACTGACCGGGCCATCTGCGCGTTCAATCAAGTGTGCCCAGTGTGGGAACAAGGCAGACCAGTATTCCTTGTCGATCTGGACATTGCTGGCACGCACATCGTCGTACGGGCACGTTAAGGCCAGATAGGTTTGGGTTTCGCTGACGGGCGTAATCAGCAAGCGATGCAGACCGTTCCAGTTCTCGATGTATTTTTGAGCGTCTTGCTCTGAGGTGTCGTCTGGCTTGCGGGTGATCATGGTACGCAAGGCCCCTTCGCGGGTTTGCTCGTGCACCAGTTCCAGACCGAGAGATTGGCGGATACGGGACCAGATGCCATCAGCACCCACGACCAGATCGGCACGTAAACGCTCGCCCGAGGCCAGTTGAACTTCGCCGCGTGCGCTGGCGGCGATGACTTCCACATTCGTGCGTACCTTTACGCCGGCGCGTTTGCCCGCTTGCTCCAGGGATTTCAGCAGTTGCGAGCGCATCACGGTAATCAGACGGCGATCGGGCGGTGTGGGGCCGCAATCAATGACCTCGTTACTCAGATCGCGCTGCTCAAAGTGACTACCGTAGAAAGCGCCTTCAATCGCTTGCTCGTACGCTCCCAAGGCTTTGAGAACGCGCAGGCCGTTTTCCCAGATATAAATACCGGAGCCATTGGCGCGCAATTCAGACTGGCGCTCCAGCACAGTGACATCCCAGCCGCGTTGAGCCAAAGCGGCGGCGGTTGCCAAACCACCCAGGCCACCGCCTGCGATCAAGGCACTTAGTTTTTTATCGGACATGCTGGTTTCCTTAAACTTGCGCCCACAAAGGCAAAGAGTGATTGCTATCCAGAACGCGGTCGCCAGCCAGAGTCACGTACCACTCGCTGAGCAAACCGTCGGGATCACGCAAGAAGAAAGCGCGCTTCCAGGGCAGGTTCACATCGTGAACGGGAGTGATGTTCCGGGCTTTCAGGCGCTCCAGCGTTTGTTCCAGATCCTGGACGCTGGCCAGCTCGAAACTGCCATGCGAGAAGGAGGCTTCTTCATCACGTACCAGGATCAGGCTGTAATCATAATTGGCCAGACCGGCACGCAAGTAGACAACCTGCTCGTTTTCATAAACCACTTCCAGACCACCGACCTCGGTATAGAAGCGGCGCATGGCATCCAACTGAGCGGTACGCAGCACGGCATGGGTGACTCGACGTGGTTGTACCGGGGCGTCGGCGACTGTTTCCAGAATGGGGTTGGAGTCGTAGCGGCCTTCGGTAAAAGGCTCCTGGCCTTCAGGATCCCAGCGACTGGTCAGCAATTCCATAGGGCCGCCCAGCACGCTGCGCCAGTCTTTAATGGTGTCGCAGTAGAACTCGTTGTAGTTGCCATCGGGGTCAAACATATAGACGCTATGGGCAACCTGATGGTCCACTGTCATGTCAATGTCGCGCCCCTGCTCTTTTGCGCGCTTCCAGCCGGTAACCAGTTCAGCTTCGTTTTCCAGCTCCCAGGCAAGGTGATTCAGACCGGGCTTCAGCCCAATTGTGCCGGGCAGTTGCAGCAGACCGTCACGGCCATACCGGTTCACGCCTTTAGTCGTTTCCATCATGCCCAGATCATGGGGCGTGTGGCCGGTGCCCAAAAAGGTCGCCACCAGATCCGGCTCGGTAAATTCCACTTTCAGGCCGCAGACCTGGCTGTAAAAATCTTCACCGCGTTGCAGTTCGTCAACCCACAGGTTGACGTGGCCCAGACGGCGGGGCTCAAAGCACGCGGTCTGGATGGAGTGGGAAGTTGCTTGTGTCATAGTTTCTCCTCCTGGGTATGACGATTCATGGTCTGCAACACGGCTAGCGTCAATGCGCTGTCGCTCTGCTCCAGATCCATCAAGACGTTGAAATGATTACGGTTTGGCACGGCCATGCTTTGCACCACGCAGCCCGCCAGCTCGCATTGGCGGGCGTAGTGACGGCTTTGTTCTTGCATGACGGCAGGTTCCAGTGCCCCCCAGGCCACCAGCACGGGCGTTCCCCTTGCTGGTGGGTGCAAGGCCGGGCTATAGCGTTGGGCTTGTTCTTCGTTCAGCTGCAGCCAGTCATTCACGGCGGTCTGCAAGAGGGGATGCAAATCCATGACGCCGCTGATAATGCTGGCGCTGTGGATCAGACGTTGTTCACGTCGGGTATCGGCCGCCAGCAACATGCCGCTTAAATGGCCCCCAGCCGAGCTGCCACTAATATGAATACGCTGTGGGTCGCCATTAAATTGCGTCGCGTGCGCGTGGACCCACTGCAAGGCGCGTTCGCATTGCGCCACGATCTGCGGCAGGCGGTAAGCCGGAGCCAAGCCATAGTCCAGGCAAATCACCGTGGCACCGGCGGCATGCAGGCTTTGCGCCATCATGGCCGAGTCATCCTTGGACAACATGCGCCAGTAGCCCCCATGAATGAACAGGTAAACCGGGGCGCCAGCCTGGCTGGCGGCATAGATATCCAGTTTTTCTGTCGGGTCATCGCCATAGGCGTGGGTGCTGAAACAGGCTTCCAGGGCTACACGAGCCCGTTCACTGGCCTGCTTGTAGGTGGCCATCTCAGCGTCAAAATCAGCCACCGAGGCCTGGAGCCGGTATTGCTCCAGGTCTGCTGGATCGAAAACAAGTTTGTTCATTGCTTATTCCGCCTGCGCCGAAGGCAAGCGATTCAATAGGAGGAAACCGATGAAAACCAGCACTTCCACCACCAGGAAGCTGCCAAAGGCCCAGATGTAGGAACCAGTCAGGCTCAGCAAGAGGCCCAGCAGGGACGGCGCGACAAAGGTGGCGAACACACCGCCCATTTCGGCATAGCCAGCAGCGCTAGGGCCCAGGTTCACGCCATAGCGCTCCCCCACGTAGCTGAAAATGGCGCCACCATGAAAGACCCCTACGCCGCAAAGAATGGCCACGATCAGCAGGCCGCTGTAGGGCAATGCCTGCCAGGCAACCAGAACACAGGCGCTGGCTGCCAGAATGGTCAACCACATGCCCACACGCATTACCCCAACACGGGTGAAGCGATCGCTGACATAACCGCCCAGAATCAGGAAGAAGACTTGGGACAAGCCCATGATGGTGCCGAACAAGGGAGCCTGTTCGGGGGCCATTTTCTGCACATCAATCAGCGCTGGAATCAGCCAGGTCGCGGTTGCCGCAACCGAGAACAAAGCCCCAAAAATGGCCAGAATGCCTACCCATATCCAGGGGCGTGCGGCGATGGAGCGCAACACACCGGCATCGGTTTTGATCTTGTCGTGTGGATCTTGATAAGGACCGGCGCGTACCACCAGCTGCGTGATTAAACAGGCACTTAAGGTCAGCCCGCCCAGGACCAGGAAGAAAGCACGCCAGCCATGGGCCATGGCGTAAGGCAAACCCAAGGCAAAGTCCAGGGTAATGGCCAGCGAATAGGCGGCCAGAATAATGCTCAGCACCAGACCCTGGCGGCGTGGCGCAAACCACTGCATGACGATTTTCATGGACCCGACCCAGACTGCAGAGTCAAAAAAGCCCACAACCAGACGCAGTAAAAATAGCTGCGTGAAATCCTGTGCCTGAGTCTGCAGCAGCATCAGCAAGCCGCTGCCACCCAAGCCAATCAGGTACAAACGGGCCGAGCTCATGGAGCGACCACGTGGTGCCCAGAACAACATGCCCAGTGCAAACGAGACACCGAAAGCACCCTGCACCAGCCCGGCTTGCGCGGGGCTCAGTGACAGGTCTGCCGAGACAATTTTGATAACAGCTGCAAAGCCGTAAAAGTCGGCCGCCAGGCACATTTCGCCCATCACGGCCATCAACAGCATGAGCAAGGCCACTGTGCCGCGTGGCTTGGCCTTGTCGAGCGGATTGCCCATAACCCCCTGTTCCACCATGTCATCCTCTCCTTTTGGATAAATGTTCAAGCTGAGTGTTTGTCAGGCACACTCTTCAATTGCTTTAAGCATGAAGGATTATGGTGATTTGGCTTAATCCATGTCAATACATATGTATTAGTATATACCCTATGATGAGGCGGCTTACGAATGGTGTATCAGGGTTTTTCTCAAGCCTTTTTCAGGGGCAAGGCCAGACAAATAGCGGCCAGCACAGCACAAACAACAGTCACGTCAGCCAGATTTCCCCACCAGGCCGACAAGGCCAAACCGATGCCTAGCAACAGGCTGTACATCAGGCCAAAGACAGCACCTGCCTTCCCTGCCACCGAGCGATAGTCCTGCAAGGCAGCCGACAAAAGATTGGGGATGGCGATGGCGTAGGCCAATGCCAGCAACATGGCCGGCAGCAGGAAAATCAGATGTGTTCCCGCCAACTCCAGGCCGGTAGCCGCCACGGCCAAAATCGAAATCCCCCGCCACACCAAATGCCGGGCACGGTGTCCTGCCGTCAGCCAGCGGCGATTCAGAAAAGCGCCCATAAAGGTTCCGGCAGCCAGTAAAAGGCCGGCCACCATCATGGGACGGTTATCGGAGCCCAGGCCTTCCAGCAGGAATGGTGCCCATTGGTAAAAGGAAAAAATCGTGACGTTGAACAGAGCCACCAGCATGGCGGACTGCCAAATTGCCGGGTCACGCAGCAAGCGGAACAGCACATTCACCATGCTGGCCTGGTTGTGTTGAAGCGGGCGGGTTTCAGGAAGCTGAAACAGGCAAGCGGCAAACAAGATCAAGGCCAACACGAACAGTCCCAGAAAGACGGGCATGAGATTTGCGCTTGTTGTCAGAGCGACGCCCATTGCCAGACCTAACAAGGGGCTTAATGCCAGAGCGGCACCTATGGTGCCAAAGATCCTGGCCAGATCTTCTGCCTGGTAGCGATCGCGCAACATGGTTTGTACACCGATCGAGCCGACCGCCGCTCCAAATGCACTGATCATGCGGGCAGCCAGCAAAACACCGAAGCTGGGGCTGAACACAGCCAGCAGGCAGCCCAGACCATAAACCGTCAAACCGGCCAGAACAGCGGGCCGACGCCCGGCCTTGTCGCATAGCCAGCCCCAGAACAGCACGCCTGCGGCAAAGGCTATGAAGTAGACCGATAAGGTCTGCCCGGCGCGGCTGGCCGACACGGAGTAACTGTCGGCGATCAGGGGTAAAGCCGGGCTATAGGCGGTTTCCACCACCTGCGGAAACATGATCAAGGCGATCATCAAGAATAGGAAACGAGACATGCAAACCACACTGAATTGGGAAAAAAGAATCAGCGTAAGTCTGGCTGGATTTTTCTATTACAAGTATTCTGATAAAAAACCCATGAAATCGGACAATCATGCCTTTTTTAGATGCTAATGATCCTTTTCCGGATCTGACGGGACGTCATGCCCTGGGTATTGCGGCGCAACTGGCGCAACACGACTCCGGTCTGCACCAACATCCTTGGGGGCAGATTTTGTACACCCGTAGTGGCTGCATCAGCGTAACGCTGGATCAGCAACTGTGCTTGCTGCCACCGGGGCGTTTGATCTGGATTCCAGCCTTGCTTCCACATCAGGCCCGCATGAGCGAACAGGTGGAGTACCGCTCTGTCTATCTGGACCCGGAGCATTACCCGGGCCTGCCCGAACAGGTGCAGATTCTGGCAGCGAATGATCTGTTGACAGCCGTGCTGGACCGCATAGCCAAGGCGGATCTGGATGAGGATTGGGACCGGCCTCCCGGCCTGCATATGATGCAACTTCTATTGAATGAGCTGCACCGTGCGCCGGATCAAGCCCTGTTTTTGCCCTTGCCGCAAGATACGCGCTTAAAGCGCATACCTATCGATACTTTGCCGCCCGCCTTGCATGTGCTGGCGGAATATCTGGGGGCAGGAGAAAAGACGATCAGCCGCTTGTTCAAGCGTGACACTGGCATGAGTTATCAGCAGTGGCGACAGCAATGGCGGCTGCTCAAATCCATTGAGCAGTTGTCTACGGGTGATGCCGTGACCAAGATTGCGTTTGATCTTGGGTTTGCCAGCGACAGTGCCTTTATAGCTTTCTTCAAGGATCAGATGGGAGAGACGCCAAGCCACTACGCCAGACAGCCGGTTACATAAGGCAGGATAAACACTACTTTGGATACTGATTGTTTAGGCACTATGATCGGCCCTCTACGACTACAAAAAGAGAGAGGAGCACAATGACATTTTCATTTCGCCTGAGTCTGCTTGCGGCTAGTTGTTTGATGGCTGGCACCGCCATGGCTCAAGCCAGTTCGAGTCTTGTAGATCAAGCCTTGAGCAAAGCGGATGCCCTTGAACAGCAAGTCATCGAATGGCGCCGCCATATTCACCAGAATCCGGAGTTGTCCTATCAGGAACACAATACAGCGGCCTATATCAAGGCCGCTCTGGAGACCATGCCCGGTTATGAAATTCAAACCGGCATTGCTCAAACCGGGATCAAGGCCGTTTTGAAAGGCGGCAAGCCGGGCCCGGTTGTCGCCTTGCGGGCAGATATGGATGCCCTGCCTGTGCTGGAACGGAATGACTTGCCTTTCAAGTCCACCGCCAAGGGGCAATGGCAAGGCAAAGAGGTGCCTGTATCCCATGCTTGCGGCCATGACACCCATGTCGCCATGTTGCTGGGAGCGGCAAAAGTCTTTTCCGATATGCGTGACCAGTTGCCGGGCACAGTGGTCCTGTTGTTCCAGCCTGCCGAGGAGCAAGGCCCTAGTACGCCGCTTAGCGGCGCCAACGCCATGATGAAAGAAGGAGTGCTGGACAAGCCCAAGGTGGATGTGATCATGGGTCAACATATTGGTCCGGCCTTTCCGGCAGGTAGCATTGGCTATCGTCAGGGCAGCATTATGGCCAGTGGTGATGTGTTTACCATTACGCTGGACGGCAAAGGCGGTCATGGCTCTTCTCCCTGGAGTGCTAGTTCCCCCGTAGTCGCCGCGGCGGAAACCGTAACAGCCTTGAATAACATCATCGCTCAGCGCACCAACCCTCTGGATGGGACGGCTGTCGTCACTGTGGGGGCCTTGCAAAGCGGCAATCGCCCTAACGTGCTGCCTGAAAGTGCTCATATTTCCGGCACGGTCCGCTCCTTGTCCAAGATGAACCAAGCCACGGCCCATGATTTGATCAAGCTTTATGCGCAGAACATTGCCAATAGCCATGGTTTGAAATCCACGGTGAAAATCGATACAGGTTATGAAGTTCTGATCAGCGATCCTGCGGTGACTCAGCTTGTCAGCCCTGCCCTGAATCAGGCTACTGATGGTGTAGGTGCCAAGGAAGTGCCGCCAGGCATGGGTTCGGAAGACTTTGGGGCCTTCTCCAAGAACATTCCGCTGGTGTTCTGGCGCTTGAATGCCTCGCCTTATGCGGACAAGCCTGGCGCTCCCAACCATTCACCCGAGTTCATGATTGACGAGAAAGCACTGCGTATCGGTACGCGTGCCTTGGTGGCCAGCTCGCTGACCTACATGATCGACAACAAGAAACCTTGATGGCTTTTGGGGCTTGAGATGGGCATGCCTTGCCCATCCTGCTCCGATACGTTGCCCAAAAAAACCGGCTCACTGTTGCAGTGGCCGGCTTTTTCTTGCTGGAGCATAGCGAAATCATTCTTGAAATCTGAACACGATTTCATTTTTTTTTGATTGTTAATGAATTCTTTTTTGGAATAAATCCATTTTACGGGATTCTTGTTTTAAATTAGGCAATTAACCATTAAAAATAAAATTTATTTATTTTCCTGTTTTATTTTTTCTTGAAATTAAATTTTTTATAGAGGTGCTATTATCGGCAGACCTTTAACCATGAAAGGAAGAAGCCTTATGACGCATCCATTTCGCTTAGGTTTGCTTGCTGTCAGTTGTTTCGTTTCAGGTCTTGCCATCGCTCAGCCCACTACCCCCACTCTGATTGATCAGGCTTTGCAGAAAGCAGATTTGCTGGAGCCGCAGATCATCAGCTGGCGCCGCCATCTTCACCAGAATCCCGAGTTGTCCTTTCAGGAACACAACACGGCCGCCTACATCAAGGCAGCACTGGACACCATGCCTGGCTATGTCATTCAGACCGGAGTGGGTTAGACAGCAGGCATTAAGGCCGTATTGACGGGTGGACAGCCCGGTCCGGTCGTCGCCTTGCGGGCGGATATGGATGCCTTGCCAGTCGAAGAAATCAACGATCTACCCTTCAAGTCCACTGCCAGAGGGTCATGGCAAGGCCAGGATGTTCCCATTTCTCATGCCTGCGGTCACGATACTCACATGGCCATGCTATTGGGGGCTGCCCAGGTGTTGTCCGACATACGTGCCGATTTACCCGGCACGATTGTCCTGATCTTTCAACCCGCCGAGGAAGGCAATCCGACACCTGGAGGGCCCACAGGTGCGCGCGTCATGATGGATGCAGGTGTCATGGAGTCGCCCAAGGCGGATGTGATCATGGCCCAGCATATCGGTGCCGGTTTTCCCTCCAAGGAGATTGGCTACCGCGAAGGAGTCATGCTGGCTAGCGGCGATGGTTTCAATATCTCTTTGCAAGGTGAAGGGGGACATGGTTCCGCTCCTTGGAGAGCCACCTCGCCTTTGACGGCTGCAGCCGAAATTGTGGTTTCTTTAAATAACATCATTGCGCAGCGTACCAATCCGGGTACCGGTACAACCGTTGTTTCTGTAGGCAAGCTGCAAAGCGGCTTTAAAGGCAATGTCTTGCCAGATACCGCGGTTCTTGAAGGTACTATCCGCTCCTACTCACCCAGCAACCAGCTTATCGCCAAGGATCTGGTCAAGCGCTATGCCGAGAACATTGCGGCCAACCACGATGTCAGCGCGACAGTGAAGATCAACAGCGGGTATCCCATTACCATCAGTGATCCTGCTACGACGGCGATGCTGTTACCTGCCTTCGAGCTAGCCGCTGACGGTGCCGGAGTACGCGAAACATCTCCAGCTATGGCGTCTGAGGATGTAGGTGTTTTTGCCAATGACATCCCTCTGGTTTTTTGGCGTCTTAACGCTACGCCGTATGCCGATAAACCTGGAGCGGCAAATCATTCACCCGAATTCCTGATTGACGAGAATTCATTGAAAATTGGAACCCGTGCATTATTGGCAAGCTCTTTGACTTATATGATCCAGAACAATAACCCTTAATTTCTTTTTCATTTCCTGATTCAGAACAAGTGCATATTAGTGACTTGTTCTGATGAATTAATTTCGTTTCCTCAAAGGCCGATTCGCTTTCATGGTGATCGGCCTTTTTTTAAAGGGATGGAGATGACAAAATTTTCTGATACTTCCGAACGCAGCCAAGATTTAAGCCAGGGGCAAGATAGTGGGGTTGAGTTGCTCAATCTGATCATGGCGTATTCCATTTCAACCTCGGTACGGGCTGCTGCCCAGTTAGGGCTGGCCGATCATCTGAGAAACGGGTCCAAGACGATTGACGAGCTGGCTCGCTTGACCCATACCCAAGGCATTCATTTACAGCGTATCTTGCGTGTCTTGTGTGCCAATCGAGTCTTTAGGGAACAGCCGGTAGATACCTATCAGTTGGACGAACTGGGTAAGCAAATGCTGTCTGACTGCCCTACCCGGCTGAAAGATGCGGCCCTGATGCTGACAGACGCCGCATTTTTGCACTGCGCCGGAGATCTGGCCAAGGCGGCGGCCGGCACCCCCATTTTCCGCGAGCGCTTTGGACATGGTTTTTTTGAACACTGGGAGGACAAGGCCATTCATGATGTTTTCCATCAAGGTGTCGCCGGGCTGTCCATGGCCTCTAATCATCTGCTGATCGAACAGATCGATGTTCCAGAAGGCGCTACGGTGGTGGATGTGGGCGGTGGTATTGGTGGTTTACTGCTATTGATTCTGCAACAGAACCCCAGCGCCTATGGGATTTTGTTCGATCAGGCCCAGGTACTGGATAATTCGGTGCTTCCAAACTTGAATCAGCCTGAACGCTGGAAACTGGTCAGCGGCGATTTCTTCGAGAGCTGCCCAGCCGGCGATATTTATCTTCTGCAGATGATCATTCATGACTGGAGCGATGAGCAAGGCATCACCATCTTGCGTAACTGCAAACGCGGTATGTCTGAAAATGGTCGCATTCTGATTCTGGAAAGCGTCATCGAGCCGAATAATCAGCCAGATGGCGGTAAATTGCTGGATCTGATCACCATGTGTGTGCTGGAAGACAGCCGTGAACGAACCCTGGCGGAATTTGAAGCTTTATTTGAGCAGGCTGGTTTGCGCTTGATACGCCGTATCCCCACAGCGGGCTTGTGTTCCATTCTGGAAGTGGGACACAAATAGTTCCCGCGCCTGAAAGAAAACCGCGCCTTGTAGGCGCGGTTTTCTTCGAGCATGCTTTTTAGCGGATTTCCAGCTTCTTGGCCCCTGCCCCACTCTTTTTCTTGGGCAGAATCAACTCCAGAACGCCGTTTTCACATTTTGCGCTTGCCTGGGCTTCATCAATGTCCTGAGCCAGGCTGAAACGACGTGTCTGCACCCCGTAATAGCGTTCACTGCGCAAGACCGTATCGCCGTCCTTTTCTTCCTGAGTCCGACGGCTTTCCACTCGGATAGAAACCACATTGCCTTCAACGCTGACATGCACGTCTTCCTTGTTGATACCTGGCACTTCCGCGCTGACTTGATAGGCCTCTTCGCTCTCGCTGACATCCAGACGAATGGCGGGCGGTGTATTTCCGGCCAGGGAGCCGACAACAGGAACGCGTCGGAAGATGTCTTCAATATCTCGCCACGTGTCCAGGCCTGCCAGATCACCAAAGGGATTAAAACGTGTCAAATTATTTGCCATGCTTGATCTCCATTTTTCCTTTGCTGAGCCCTGCTGCAATGGAAGGCGTGGGCTCGGTCGCCTACATAAAAGGAGATGAGGCTAGTTCCCGATATTTCAAGTGCTTAGCTAAAAAAAAACCGCCTTGCTCCCTAAAGAGACAAGGCGGCCAAAGGTACGATCTTATGTTCTTTTAGCAGTGTTTCTACTTGTTCAGGTACTGCTTAAACTCGGTTTCGTGTGCAGCACAGGGGACTGTTCCGGTGCGGGGTGCTCATCAGCAATAATCGGGATCTCCTTGCCGTCCTTGTCCATGACCTTGCCGTTTTCAACATAGTCCCCTTCGTTCAGATTGGCCACGTCCGAGACCCGCAGATAGCGGCCTCCACCCGCAGCAAACACAGAGGGCTGATCCGGATTGCCCAGGGTGAAATGGTTGAACAGCAGGTTCAGCACAATCGCCACCAGGGCTGCCGAGCTGATGCCGGAGTGGAAAATCGTCGCAAACCAGGTTGGGAAGTGCTCGTAGAACTTGGGAGCCACGATAGGAATCATGCCGGCGCCGATAGCGGTGGCGACGATGATCAGGTTCATATTGTTTTCGTAGTTCACCTTGGCCAGCGTACGGATACCGCTGGCCGCGACGGTGCCAAACAGGACCATACCCGCGCCACCCAGTACCGCGGGTGGGACAGCGGCAACCAGACGGCCCATGATGGGCAGCAAGCCCAGTGCGATCAGAATCAGGCCACCAAAGGCTACGACGTAACGGCTTTTCACGCCGGTGACCGCCACCAGACCGACGTTCTGGGCAAAGGCACTTTGTGTGAAAGAGCCAAATACAGGGGCGATCAGGCTGGAGAGCATATCGGCACGCAGGCCATCACCCAGACGACGAGCATCCACTTTGGTTTCGATAATGTCGCCCACGGCCAGAATGTCGGCCGAAGTCTCCACCAGCGTCACGATGATCACAATGAACATGGAGATAATCGCGGCAGTCTGGAAAGTGGGCATGCCAAAGTGGAACAGGCTGGGCAAGGCAAAGACCTCGCCTTCGCTGACGGCAGAGAAATCTGCATGGCCCATGGCGACGGCAATGACGGTGCCGATAATAATGGCCAGCAAGATAGACAGGCGGGAGATCGTGGCGCTGCCCAGCTTGCTGAGCAAGAGCACGATCAGCAAGGTCATGGCGGCCAGGGAAATATTACCTACGCTGCCAAAGTCCGGTGCGGAAGGATTACCGCCCATGGCCCAGAATGCGGCCACTGGCATCAAGGTCAGACCAATAGTCGTAATCACGCAGCCCGTGACTAAAGGCGGGAAGAACCGGATCACCCGTGAAAAGACCGGCGTAATCAGCAGCCCAAGCAGGGACGCGACAATGACTGCGCCGAATACCGCTGGCAAACCGCCGCCCGTACCCAAAATGGCGATCATGGTGGCTACGCCAGAAAATGATACCCCTTGAACCAGCGGCAGACGGCAGCCAAAAAACGGCACGCCCAGCGTTTGCAGCAAGGTCGCCAGGCCGCCCATGAACAAGCAGGCGGTAATCAGCAAGCCGGTTTCATTGGCAGGCAGGCCAGCGGCCTCGCCAATGATCAGAGGTACGGCAATAATGCCGCCATACATGGTCAATACGTGTTGAAAACCGTAGGCAAGATTCGCGCCCAGGCCCAGATTCTCGTCTTCGGGGCGCTGCGCAGTCGCTGCATCCGTCGCCCTAGCAGGTGTTGTCATTGTTTGTCTCCGAAAATAAATAGGCAGGGCTCTAGAGGCCCTGTCACTACCGAACTCAAGCTGTCGCTACGGTATCCAGCACCTTGTCGCGCAAACGACGCGCAGCGGCTTGATGGCGTTGCATCAGGTCTTGCAAATCAATGCCGCAGGGTTGGCCGTCAATCACACGCCACTGGCCGGCGACCATCACGCGGTCGGCCCGGTCTGCGCCGCAGAGCAGCAAGGCCGCCAAGGGGTTCTCAGCGCCGGAAAAGCGCAATTCATCCAGGGTGAACAAGGCCAGATCGGCCTGCTGCCCGACGTTCAGGCCACCGATGTCCTCGCGTCCCAAACAACGGGCCGAGCCTTGAGTCGCCCAACGGATAACGGCTTGATGGGTAACCTGGCCCGGCTCGTAGCGCAGCCTGCCCAGCAAGAGTGCCTGTCGCATCTCTTGAGCCAGATTGGAGTGATCATTGGAGGCCGAGCCATCTACGGCCAGCCCCACGGGTGCACCAGCGGCTTCCAGCTCGATGGTGCGGCACAGGCCGCTGCCCAAGACCATATTGGACGAGGGACAATGGGCAATACCTGTGCCTGCCCGGCCCAGACGCTGGATTTCTTCGTCGTTGAAGTGAATGCCGTGTGCCAGCCAGGTGCGATTGCTTAACCAGCCCTGCTGATCCAAATAGTCCAGTGGACGCATACCAAAGAGGCGCTCGCAGTAGGCAGTTTCGTCGTCTGTTTCAGCCAGATGCGTATGCAGGCGTACGTCCTCGCGTTCAGCCAGCTTGGCGCTTTCGCTCATCAACTCGCGGCTGACAGAGAAAGGCGAACACGGAGCCAGGGCCAGCGTGATCATCGCCCCATCCTCGCGTTGGTGATATTGACGAATCAGGCGCAGGCTGTCGTCCAGAATGGTTTGCTCGTCCTGTACGACGTTTTGCGGGGGCAAGCCTCCCTGATCCCGACCCACACTCATGGAACCACGGGTCAATGCGGCGCGTACACCCAGGCGTTGAGCGGTTTCAGCCTGGCAATCAATGGCATGTTGCAAGGCGCCCGAAAACACATAGTGGTGATCGGCCACCGTCGTACAGCCCGACTGCAACAGTTCCACCATGGCCAGCTCGCTGGCCACCTGCATTTGCTCGTCGTCCAGCCCGGCCCACACGTCATACAAGGTGGTCAGCCAGGGGAACAAGGGTTTGTTCAGCGCTGGGGTATAGGCCCGTGTCAGGGTTTGGTAAAAGTGATGATGCGTATTCACCAAACCGGGCAGCAAAACGTGCCGGGAGGCATCCCAGCTTTGGTCGTAAGCCTGCTTGGGCTGCTGACCGGCGGCCACTTTTTCGATAATGCGGCTATCTTGCACCAGTACGCCACCGGCAGCTTGTGCATCTGAACAGGCCAGTGGATTGCGAATCCACAGGATCGGGGAACGGCTAGTCATTATTGTGTCTCCTGCGTTTTATTGCTTTTTATTGTTGTCAGTTCGACTAGCCGACCTATATACCTGCTGTGATAAGGGTTATTTGGAGCCTGGGCTTAGCTGTACCCTTTTTCGCTCCAAGCCTTGAGTCCTGCTAGGGCATTCATGAACTCTTATGCCTTCTATAAGGTTTGTCGTATAGAGATCAGCCCGTTTTTTTACGGTATTCCGGGACATAAAAAATTTGCTCAAAATCAGGATTTATCCTCTGGACAAAAACCTGGGACTATTGTCCTTTAATCACTTAAAGCCTAAATCATTGACTCGCTTAGGAATTTATTTATTGGCATAAAAAAACATATAAACCCGCATATCCAAACATTTTGACCGTGCCTGTTCAGTCGTGTTAATTGTGTCGCCAAGCGCATTAAAAGCGCCGTTGTGCTGACCTCGCACACATTATTCGGAGAACACATGCAGCATATAAAAATCAAACCCGGCGCACCCCTGGCCGAGCAAGCTGAAATCGGGCACAACCGATGGCACCCTGATATTCCAGACCTGACCAGCGTGAAGCCTGGCGAGGAAATGATTCTGGAGTGCATGGACTTTCTGGACGCCCAGATCAAGAACACGGACAGCGCCAACGACGTACGCGACGTTGACCTGACCCGCGCCCACCCATTGACTGGCCCCATCCACGTAGAGGGTGCTGAGCCAGGCGATATTCTGGTGGTGGATCTGCTGGATATTCGCGCCATTACTCCTGTCGGTTTCTCCGGCATTTTTGCCAAGGAAAATGGCGGTGGCTTTTTGGCCGAGCATTTTCCCGAAGCCGACAAGGCCATCTGGGACCTGCATGGTGTTTACGCCACCTCGCGTCACATCCCTGGCGTACGCATTGCGGCCATGATGCACCCTGGCCTGATCGGCACCCTGCCCTCGCACGAACTGCTGCGCGAGTGGAACCGCCGTGAAGCCCTGCTGGTGCCCAAGGGCCACGCCAACCCGCCCGATGCCAAAACCGCTGTATTGCGCGGCGTTAAAGGGGCCGAGTTTGACCGCATGGCGGCTGAAGCTGCCCGTACCGTGCCTCCACGTGAGCATGGTGGCAACCTGGACATCAAGAACCTGACCATTGGCTCGCGGATTTACTTCCCCGTCTATGTGAAGGGTGCTGGCCTGTCCATGGGCGACTTGCACTTCTCCCAGGGCGATGGCGAAATCTCCTTCTGTGGTGCCATTGAAATGGACGGCGCAGCCCACCTTGGCTTTGATCTGATCAAAGGTGGCATGGCCAAATACAATCTGACCGCGCCTATCTATGTTCCAGGCCGCCACGATCCCAAGTACGATCAGTGGATGCACTTCACGGGCATCAGCGTGGAAGAAGGCGTCAACTACTACCTGGATTCTACGGTTGCATACCGTCAGGCCTGTTTGGCGGCGATTGATTACATCAGCCGCACCACAGACCTGTCGCGTGCGCAGGCCTACATGCTGCTGACAGCGGCGCCGGTTGAAGGCCGTTACGGCGGTGTGGTGGATCTGCCTAACAGCTCCGCTTCTCTGGCATTGCCTACCGGTATTTTTGATACCGATATCCTGCCCAAAGGTGCCTTGAATGACGCGGCCCGTTTTGGCCGTCCAGGCACACGCTGTAATTTGACCTGATCGGTCTCCGGCCCTGGCTTCGTCTTGGAGTCAGGGCTTGCTTTACTCGGATTTGCCATGCCTTTGTACGACTATCTTTGTAATCATTGCCTGCAACGCAGCAGCCATTTGCGCAGCATTGCCACCCGCAACGATCCCCAGACCTGCCCTGCTTGTGAAAAAGGCAGCCTCTTGCTGCAACTGAGCGCGCCACGACGCCTGTTCAGCAAAGCCAGCCCCACGCGCGGTCTGACGCCTCAACAAGCTTTGGCGGGCAATAATGTGACCGGGCCCGGCACTCGTTCCAGCACCCGGAATTCTGTCATCCATACCTGTATGGGCCCTGGCTGCAGCGTTTGCGCCTAAATACAATTAGCCCCTTTGCAACGCAAGCTGTCAGCCTTGACAGGCCGCAACATTAACGTCGGCGGGCGTAGTTCTGGCTGAATTTGCCCAGACGGATGTGTTGGTTTTACGAGATTCACGCTCGGTAACATGAAACATTCTGTTTATAATCAAGAATCAATCTCATTATTACTGGGTGTTCATTATGTCGGTGTCCTCGTCTCTCGCCGCTAAGCGCCAGGTGCCTAGCGGCGTATCTTTTATGCCTTTAAGCAGTCTGGCAGTGGCTTTATTGTTGGCCTTCCCCTATCAGACGCAAGCGCAAGAGGTCGAGGAGCTGGACCGCATCGTGGTCAAGGCCGAGCAGGAGCTCAAGCAGACCTTGGGTTCTTCCATCATTACCGCCGAAGACATCCAGAAGTCCCCTCCCGCCAACGATATCTCCGAAGTTCTGCGCACCATGCCGGGCGTGAACCTGACAGGTAACTCGGCCAGCGGCCAGCGCGGTAATAATCGCCAGATCGACATTCGCGGCATGGGCCCGGAAAACACCATGATTCTGATTGACGGCAAACCCGTCAGTTCACGTTCTGCTGTGCGTTTCGGCTGGCGTGGCGAACGCGATTCGCGTGGGGATACCAACTGGGTGCCTGCCGAGCAGATCGAACGCGTGGAAGTGCTGCGCGGCCCGGCGGCCGCTCGCTACGGCAACGGGGCTGCGGGCGGTGTGGTCAACATCATCACCAAGCCTACGACAGACAAATTCCAGGGCACCTACTCCTTGTATGGCAACTTGCCCGAACATAGCGATGAAGGCGCCACGCGACGCATGAGCTTTGGCTTGAGTGGCCCGATCAGCGAATCTTTGTCCTTCCGTTTGTACGGGAACCTGAACAAGACGGATTCGGACGATCCGGAGATCAATAAAGGACACCAGACCGAGCGTGGTGGTGCCAATGCGAACAGCTTGCCTGCTGGACGTGAAGGCGTACGTAACAAGGACATCAATGGCTTGCTGTCCTGGCGTCCTGATAGCCGCCAAACGGTGGATCTGGAGGCTTCCTATAGCCGCCAAGGCAATATTTACACGGGTGATACCCAGAATACGAATACCAATGACGAGGTCAAACGTCAGTTGGGCGACGAGACCAACAAGATGTATCGCCAAAGCTACTCGCTGACGCATCGTGGCGACTGGAATGATAAGACGAACTCCCTGGCCTACTTCCAGTACGAAAAGACGCGTAACTATCGTTTGCTGGAAGGCTTGGCCGGAGGGACTGAGGGTGCTTTTAATGATCCATCCCGAGTCAAGGATGGAGGTTTCGGCACAGCGGACCTGACCACCATGACGGCCCACGCTGAGGCCAGCCATCAATTCAAGACCGGTAGCGTCGAGCAATACGCCACTATCGGTATGGAGTGGGTTGGGCAGGAGCTGAACGACAAGTCCTCGGACTTGGCACAACGTAACCCGACCCGTATTCCTGGTGTCCCCAACAAATACAAACCCAAGTCGCGGGCGAATATTTACTCGGTTTTCGCTGAAAACAATATTTATGCCACCGACAAGACCACGGTTACCCCAGGTTTGCGTTTTGACTATCACGACAAGCATGGCAGCAACTGGAGCCCATCGCTTAACCTGACTCATGCCGTGACGGATAACTGGCTCTTGAAAGCCGGTATCGCCCGTGCTTACAAGGCGCCTAACCTGTATCAAAGCAATGACGGCTATACCTTGTACAGCCTGGGTAACGGCTGCTGGGGCAATACCACGGGCAGTAGCACGGGTTGCTTCCTGCAAGGTAATTCGGACTTGAAGGCCGAAACCAGCATCAATAAAGAATTGGGTGTCGAGTACGTGGGTGAGAACGGCCTGGGTGCCAGCCTGACCTACTTCCATAATGATTACCGCAACAAAGTAGAAGCGGGCCGTTTTGCAATCGATAGCTTCACGGCCTTGAACAATCAACAATTGATTCTGCAATGGGAAAACATTCCCAAAGCCGTAGTTTCGGGTTTGGAAGGTAACTTGACGCTGCCTTTGGCCGAAAACTGGCTGTGGTCCACCAACTTCACCTACATGATCGAATCCAAGAACAAGACTACGGGTGAAGCGCTGTCCACTATCCCTAAATACACGATCAATACGACTCTGGACTGGGATGTAAATGCCGATTGGTCCTTGCGCGCCAAGGCAACCTTTTACGGCGAGCAAAAGCCACCGAAGTACGACTACTACGGTCAGCCTTTGACAGGTTCTGCAACCGACAAGGTGTCCCCTTACGCCTTGTTTGGTCTGAGCACGCAGTACAAGATCAACAAGCACTTCCGCATCAATGCAGGGGTTGATAACCTCTTTGATAAGCGTCTGTTCCGTCGCGGCAATGCCATCGGCGTGAACCTGGGTACCCCCAATTACATCTACGGTGCTGGGGCCTACACATTCAACCAACCCGGCCGCACTTTTTTCCTGGGCTTAAGCGGAACGTTCTAAGCGGTTTTATCTACAACTCAGGTATATAGCGCCCCTCCCTTTCCTGGAGGGGCGTTTTTTTGTGCCCGAAAATACAGCCGAGCGTCAACATTTCAACCTTTAAATGTTCTTTTTGACCTTCATCAAGACCGGAACTTTGTATTCTTCATATGCTTATAACTACAAATAATGTAAATGGGTTCAACCCAAGCATAAAAAAGGAAAACACATGATTCCAAGCGCCGAGCCCAAAAAGGGCAAGCGACGTTTTCTTAAGGAATTGCTGGGCCTTAGTGCCGGGGCCACGATTATTCCTATTCAGCCTGTTCAAGCTGCCATGAACAGCCAGCCTCCACGACGTAGCGGTGGGAAAGATGGGGCCCGCTACGGCATGGTGGTTGATCTAAGAAAATGTATCGGTTGCCAGGCCTGTACGGTCAGCTGTTCTATTGAAAATGCACCGCCTATCGGGCAGTTCCGTACCACGGTTCTGCAATACGAGGTGCTCGATGAACAGCAGCAGGCGGCCATGCTGAGCCTGCCACGCCTCTGTAACCACTGCGACAACCCGCCCTGTGTGCCGGTCTGTCCTGTGCAGGCGACGTTCCAGCGCGAAGACGGGGTGGTGCTGGTCGACAACGAACGATGTGTCGGCTGTGCCTACTGTGTTCAAGCCTGTCCTTACGATGCCCGTTTCATTAACCATGAAACACAAACCGCCGACAAGTGCACCTTTTGCGAGCACCGCCTGGAAGTGGGCTTGTTGCCCGCCTGTGTGGAAAGCTGCGTCGGTGGCGCGCGCGTCATTGGCGATATGAACGATGAAACCAGCACGATTTCCCAGTTGCTCAAAGAGCACAAAGAGGAAATCCGCGTACTCAAACCCGGCATGAATACCAACCCGCATGTGTTCTACATCGGTTTGCCGGACGAGTTCGTCGATGGTGTGGATGGTCAGGCCAGTGTGCGTCTGACCAATCAGTTCTAAGGGGCCGCTATGTCTATTATCGAAATTCTGACCCCCGCCTATGAAGTTGCCTGGTTACCTTGGGCGGTCCAATATTTTTTCCTGGTCGGTATGGCCGCCACCAGCACCGTCTGGGTATGGCGTTGCGCATGGTCCAGCGATAGCGCCTTGCGTCGTCTGGAGCCCGCTCTGATGATTGTGCTGCTGTGCAGCAGCATTGCCGCTCCCGTGTCCTTGCTGGCTGACTTGCACCAACCCGGCCGCTTCTGGCATTTCTACGCCCATTTCACTCCCTGGTCGTGGATGTCGCTGGGTGCCGTACTGCTGCCCCTGTTCGTCGGCCTGTCCATGGCTAACGTGCTGGCCTGGTGGTTGAACAAACGTGTCCTGTGGCGCTGGTTGAGCCTGGCTCTGCTGGTTTCGGCCTTGTCGATTCTGGTTTACAGCGGTTTTGAAGTGATGGTGCTGCGTTCACGCCCCTTGTGGAATACCGTGTTCTTGCCCATCAACTTCGCGTTGACAGCTGCTTTGGCCAGTCTGGGCGCTATTTTGCTGGTTGCTCGCTTCTTGCCCGGTGGTGTGGCCAATCTGCCGCTGGAGTACGTACGCCGCTGGTCTTTGGGGGTGGTTCTGACCTTGATCGTCGTGGCCCTGTTCTGGGTCGGCTCCGGTCTGATGGGTTACAGCCATTCTTTCGGTTCGGCCTGGGAACTGTTCCAGAGTTACCCCGTATGGCGTTTGGGCTTCCTGGGTTCTTCCGCGTTTGGCTTGCTGTTGCTGTATATGCTCAGCCGTCCAATCGGCACCCTGCAAGGCAATCTTTATAGCTTGTTCTGTGCTGCTTTCATGCTCGGCTCGGCCTGGGTGTTTCGCTGGATTATTTTCATGGCGGTACAGGGTGTGCCCAAATACGGCGCCGGTTTGTACCTCTACACCATGCCCTTAGGCAGCGATGGTCTGCTGGGGATGCTGGGTGTGCTGGGCTTGTGTATTGCCTTGCTCGCCGCCAGCACCACCCTGCTCTCTCTGTTCCCGGCCCGCCGTTCGTCTTTGACGGCCTAGGCCCTACAGACTCACTAGCTTTCAGGTACTTATCGTCATGAGCAAGAAAAAAGAAACCCCTAACCTGTCGCGTCGACAGGTATTGACCCGCGGCGGTGCTGCTGTGGGTGGTCTGGCTGCCTTTGCGGCTGGTTATAGTGACACGGTAGTCAAGGCGGTCCAAGGTCTGGGCCAAGGTACAGCCGGTGTGCCAACCGCACACGCAACCCGTGGCAACTCCTTGCAGGCTGAATTCCGTATTGATCCGATCACGGGTCTGCTGGATACGCAGCCCGGCCAGATTGTGAGCCCGTCCAGTTGCCTGGGCTGCTGGACGCAGTGTGGTGTGCGCGTACGTATTGATACGGAGAACAACAAGATTCTGCGTATCGCCGGTAATCCTTATCATCCTTTGGCAACCACGCAGTCTGCTCCCATGGAGCAGCCCGTACGCGAGGTTTACGCCATGCTGGGTGGTGAAAACGGCTTGGAAGGCCGTGCCAGCGCCTGTGCTCGCGGTGCCTCCATGCTGGAACAGCACAGCAGCCCTTACCGGGTTCTGTCGCCGTTGAAACGCGTCGGCCCCCGTGGGTCAGGCCAATGGGAGCGCATCAGTTTTGAACAATTGATTGAAGAGGTCTGCGAAGGCGGCGATCTGTTCAAAGAAGGTCATGTCGATGGTTTGCGTGCGATTTGGGATCACGAAACCCTGATTGACCCGCAAAACCCCGAGTTCGGTCCATTGGCCAACCAGTTGTTGTTCACGGATGCCGCGAACGAAGGCCGTACGCCACTGGTCAAACGCTTTGCCGAGCAGGCTTTTGGCACGATCAACGTCAGCAACCACGGTTCTTACTGTGGTCAAAGCTTCCGTGTCGGTACAGGCGCTGCCATGGGTGACATCAAAGGTATGCCTCATGGCAAACCTGACTGGAAAAACGCCCGTTTTGGCCTGTTTATTGGTGCAGCACCGGCTCAATCCGGTAATCCCTTCCAGCGTCAAGGCCGTGAGCTGGCAGAAGCCCGTTCGCGTCCTGAAAACACCTTCAAGTACGTGGTTGTTTCCCCGATCTTGCCAACGTCGTCCAGCCTGGCCTCGGGTAGTGGCAACCGCTGGCAGCCTGTTCTGCCCGGCACTGACTTGTCCCTGGTCATGGGCATGTTGCGCTGGATTCTGGAACAAGAGCGTTTTGATGCAGAACACTTGTCCCTGCCCCATGCGCCTGCGGAGCAGGACGAAAATACCGCTTCCTGGACGAACGCCAGCCATTTGTTGATTGCGGATCCTGAGCATCCTGGTTTTGGCCGCTATTTGCGCGGTAAAGACCTGGGTTGGGAAGTAGCTGAAGGCACTGAATCGCCCTTTATTGTTCAGGACGAACAAGGCGAACTGCGCGCCCATACCGATCTGGATCGCGCGACGCTATTTGTCGACCGTACCGTTGAGCTGGAAGGCAAGGATGTACGTGTCTGTACTGCGCTGAACATGCTGCGCGAGCGCAGTCAGGAAAAATCCATTGCCGAATACGCCAAAGGCTGCGGCATGGACGAAGAAACCCTGATCGAACTGGCCCGTGAATTTACCAGCTACGGTCGCCAAGCCGTGGCTGACGCACACGGCGGCACCATGAACGGTTCCGGTTTCTACACGGCTTACGCGATTGCCATGTTGAATACCTTGGTGGGTAATCTGAACCTGAAAGGCGGTTTGGTGCTGGATGCGGGCCCATTTGGTCCTTTTGGCCCCGGCCCACGCTACAACTTTGCTCAATTCCCCGGAAAAGTGGCGGCTAAAGGCGTGTCTTTGTCGCGACATCGCTTCGCTTACGAAAAATCCAGCGAATTCAAGCGCCGCCAAGCGAATGGGGAAGCGTTGTACCCCGCTCCTGCTCCTTGGTACCCCGCTGTAGGTGCCTTGAGCAGTGAAATGATTGCATCAGGCCTGAATGGCTATCCATACACCAGCAAAGTGTGGATCAACCACATGAGCAACCCGGTCTATGCGATTGCTGGCTTTAAAAATGCCTTGCTGCACAAACTGAAAGACCCTGCGGTTCTGCCCTTGTCGATTTCGGTTAATCCCTTTATCAACGAAACCAATGCCTACGCAGACTACATCGTGCCAGACACGGTGACTTACGAAAGCTGGGGGGTTTCGGCACCTTGGGCTGACGTGATCGCCAAGTCCTCGACCCTGCGCTGGCCTGTGGTCGAGCCACGAGTGGATCGCACGGCTGACGGTCAGCCTATCAACCTGGAAAGTTTCCTGTTTGCAGTAGCTTTGCGTTTGGGATTGCCAGGTTTTGGTAAAGGCGTTCTGAAAGACAAGGCAGGCAATGCCCACGACTTGCTGCGCGCCGAGGATTTCTATCTGCGGGGCATGGCTAATATTGCCTTTGGTGCTGGCCGCCCGGTTGGCGACGCATCCGACGACGATATGCGCATCACCGGTGTGGATCGACTTTTTCCTGACCTTCAAGCGCGTTTGCATCCTGAAGAGCAGCGCAAAGTGGCGATGTTGTTGACACGCGGTGGCCGATTCGACCGAATCGAAAACGCCTGGAAAGGAAATCAGCTGAAAAATCGCTACAGCAATGCTTTGCAGATCTGGAATGAAGACCTGGCCAAGATGCGTCACACCATGACGGGTGAACGTCTTAGCGGTTGCCCTACTTGGTACCCCACTCGTTTGGCTGACGGCAGCCCAATGCGCAAGCATTTCTCGGAACAAGAGTGGCCATTGCTGATGAGCTCCTACAAATCCAATTTGATGAGCTCCATGTCCATCGGGATGTCCCGCCTGCGCCAGGTCCACCCGCACAATCCGATTTCCTTGAATCTGGATGATGCGAAGAACATGGGCATCCGTAACGGCGATCGTATTCGTGTCAGCACACCAGGTGGTGCGGTTGAAGGTGTTGCTTTGGTGCGTGGCGGTATTATGCGCGGGGCCATTGCAATCGAACACGGTTTTGGGCATACCGAACTGGGTGCGCGTTCGCACCAGATTGATGGTGAGGCCATGCCTCACTTGAACGATCTGGCTGCAGGTGTGAACCTGAACGAATTGGGTTTTGCTGATCCAACCCGTGGCAATGGCCAGGACAACGTCTGGATTGACTGGGTTTCTGGCGCGGCCGTGCGCCAAGGCCTGCCAGCAAGAGTGGAGAAGCTGTCGGCTTAAAAGAAACACACCTCCATCAAACCATTGTTCAACGATAAGGGCGCCGATTATTCTTTGGGATAATCGGCCTCATCCGTTAGTGAACCAAGTTTAATGGCCCAAATGGCAAGGGTCAGCCCTCGAGGCGATGCCCTCTACCCCAAGAACCTATTTCATGAACTGAATGGCTTGTGCTTTCACGAGTGCAGCCGCAAGCGTAGCAGCATTAGCCCATTCAGCTTCATGGATACAGGGGCTGTTACTCCCCTTTTAGCCCACGTTCTTGAATGGTCTGTTGCCACTGAGCCGATTCTTGTTCCATGAACTGGGTTAATTCTGCGCGGCTTGTCGGCTGAGGTGTTAAGCCATAGTCCAGCAAGGACTGACGCACTTCAGGATCGTTCAATACCTTGACCAGCTCCTGATTCCAACGCTCCTGCATATCCTCTGGCATCGTACCAGGCCCCAAGAATGCATACCAATTTAGTGCAATAAAACCAGGGTAGCCGGCCTCTGCCACTGTTGGAATGGTTGGCATATCAGCAGAGCGCTCCAAACCGGTTGTCGCTATTGGAATCAAGGCACCGGTTTTGATGTGAGGAGCCGCTGTCGGGGGAGCCGCAAAGTATGAAGACACACGTTCCCCGATGAGGTCTTGCAAGGCTTGACCACCGCCGCGATAAGGCACGTGTACCATTTCAACTCCAGCGCGCTGGTTGAGCAGTTCTCCGGCCAAGTGTGAGGCAGAGCCTGATCCGGACGAAGCAAAGTCGATAAGACCAGGCTCACTCTTGGCAAGCTCAATAAACTCGCCCAAGGTTTTTGCACCTATACCTTTATGCACAACCAGTACGTTGGGAAAATGTACACCACCCGACAAAGGAGCCAGGTCTTTGAACGGATCGTAAGGCACTTTCATCAGGTGTGGAGAAATAGTCATTGGCCCCACAGAGCCCAAGAGCAGCACCGAGCCATCATTATCAGCATTAGCCACTTGCTGATGCGCCAAAATACCGCCAGCGCCTGCTTTGTTCTGTACGACAACAGTCTGACCGATGTTGTCTCCCAGTTTTTTTGCAATCATGCGAGCTGCAGCATCGGCTGCTCCCCCGGCGGCAAAGCCGACAACTAAAGAAATCGACTTTTTGGGCGGAAATGTCTGCGCTTGCACAGATGAAGAAAGCAAACCTATTGATAAGGCGGCAATCGCAAAACAGGAAAAGGGACGAAAATGCATGATGCTCCTCTTGGGTCGTTATAAGTATTGTTGCGATGAAAATAAACGCGGTGCTTCAAGCCTGGCAGGGTCAGTCGCCACCGGCACGAATGGGGTTTGGCTGGCGCTTCTCTATGGCATGGCGCAGTAGCGATGCGCTACGGAAAATACCGTGAGCAAACTTGCCATAAGGCAAGGTGGCAAAGAGCGCCATGACCGCTCCGAGGTGTAAGCACAACAACAAACCCATCGCGGGTGTGGCACGTGCCAGCCATAGAGCCAATCCGCTGGTGCTGATCAAAAACAGCAAGGCGATAAAGCCTAGATCCATCGGTTTTTGCTTCTGATCGCCCTGTGCCGGGTCGCGACGCAAGTTCAGATAGCCTAAGCCGGCCGTGCCGATACAAAGGCTAACCCCTCCCACAGCCCCCAAGAGTTTGGGCAGACTGGGGAAATCGTAAGGAGCCACCATATCGAACAGATAGTGGTAGATCGTGCCCAGGCTGGTTGCAGCAAAACACAGCATGAAGCCATAAAAGGTCAGGTGATGAAATCGGCGGCGCGACAAGGTGTAAGCATCGTCCTCGTTATGGCATCCCTTCCCATGCCCTCCATCCAGATACTTGAGTTTGAGTACCGAATGGGTTGCCTCGGCAGCGGCAACCCTGCTGACAGGTGCGCCACTGGTGGCTGGAGTGATTTCCGTCCAAAAACCATGCACCCCTTTGCTTAACGCAAATACCGCAAATAGGAATACGGGTGCAAACATGCTTACCAACAGGTTGTGCGGGAATAGATTGTAAAAATCTCCAGCCAATGCTGCGTCCCAGAGCGTACCGTTGAGCGCCAAGGCCAGAACCAGGAATAAGGCCAAGCCCAAGGTCAAGGCAATCGACATCACCAAGCCGTTGCGCTCATAGAGCTTGCCCAGCCTTTTGGGCCAAGCATATTGGGTATAGGTTTGGGCACGAACCTTGGCCATCGCTTGCGGAACATTCACGGCAAATTCGTGAGGCGGTGCGTATTGGCAAGCGTGCAGGCACGCCCCGCAGTTATGGCATAAATTCGCCAGGTAATGAACGTCTGCCGGCTCGAACATCAAGCGGCGTGTCATTGCGGGAAATACCGCGCAAAACCCCTCACAGTAACGACAGGCATTACAGATCGTCATGATTCGATCAACCTCCTGCTCATGAGGCGTGTGGCGAACGGTGGGGCTGGGCGAGTGTGTGTGCAAACCGGTGTTGCACGCATCATCGATCAGTGTTTGAAGTGATTTCATGGGAGTCTCGGGATCAGGGTGCAATAGCGTTTTCATTGTCTGGCCGCCTGCGCAGCCTGTGTGCCTGCAATGCAGCCAAAGGTTGTTCCAATCGACATTCCCACCCCTGCTGTATAGCCTTGCCCCAGCACATTGCCCGCCATCATTTCCCCAGCCACAAACAGATTGCGGCTAGGCCGGTCGTTAAACCGTACGGCAGCTGTTTCGTCGGTGTGCAAACCCAAGTAGGTGAATGTCACGCCTGGGCGCAAGGCGTAGCCATAAAATGGGGGGGTGTCGATGGGCAAGGCCCAGTGCGTTTTGGCAGGCGTAATACCTTGGGTATGACAGTCGTCCAGCGCTGTGTGATCAAACCTTCCAACTTGGCAGGCCTTGTTGTAATCATTCAAGGTTTTCGCGAACGTCACCTCGTCCAGGCCAAGTTTGCGGGCCAGTTCGGGCAGTGTTTCAGCCTTTTGTCCAGGAAAAACAGGAGGCATGAATCTGCCAATAGCCTTGCTGTCTATGATCGAATAAGCAATCTGGCCAGGTTGTTTGGCCACCAAACGACCCCAAATTGCGTAGCGTTTGGGCCAGAAATCTTCTCCCTCGTCATAGAACCGCTTGGCTTGACGGTTGACTACGACCCCTAGGGACACGCAGTCAATACGGGTACAGATACCTCCGTCATACAAAGGGGCTCGTGCGTCAATTGCAACCATATGTGCTTGAGTAGGGTCGCCGATATGGTCTGCTTTGTGATCGTCGATCATGTGGCGCAGCAATGTTCCTTGATTGAAGCGCGTGCCACGAATCAGGAAATTATCCGAAGGCCACTCTCCAAACTCATTTTGTCCCCAGGCATCCCGTAACCATTCACGGTTAGATTCGAAACCGCCCGCCGCCAGTACACAAACTCGCGCCTGGATACGTTCTTCGCCGCTCCAGGCTGCGACAAACTGACCGTCCTCAATTTCCAGCCGGTCAACAGGCGCGTTATAGCGAATGTCCACCCCCAGGGCTTGAGCACTGCGGTAATACGCATTTATCAAGGCTTTTCCGCCACCCATGAAAAACGCATTGGTGCGAGCCACATGTAAGGCGCCCGAGAGCGGAGGCTGGAAGTTGACACCGTGCTTGCGCATCCAACTGCGACAGGAGCTCGTTGTGCGAATCACTAAACGGGCCAGATGTTCATTGGTTTTTCCGGCTGTCACTTTGAGCAAGTCCTGCCAGAACTCTTCCTCTGGATACGCATCGACCAGAACATCTTGCGGCGCATCATGCATACAGCGCAAATTACGAGTGTGTTGCGAATTACCCCCTCGCCATTCACGTGGAGATGCTTCCAGCAATAGCACACTTGCCCCTCCTTCACGGGCTGTAAGTGCGGCGCACAATGCGGCGTTGCCACCCCCAATAACAAGTACATCTATCATTTTTTTGTCCGTTTCCTGTGTGCTATTCGTGGTTTACGCGTTTTGCCACGATATGGAACGGGGTCTACTTTAGGGATGTGGTCTTGTCGACGCCAGTATGGTCATGGCTATAGGTGTTCACTAAAAGTGAAGGCTAAGGCCACAGGGAGACCTTGTGTGTTAAGCAGCGCAAAAGCACACTTCACTGTGAATGAGCGTGAGCAGAGCTAGAACGAGTGACAGTCAGCCGACTGAGCAGCTGTCGCTTTATGAGGAAAAATCTCTATTTCAGAGCAGCGTGGCTCCTGGCCAACGTGATTGCTGCACAAGTGAGCGCATTACATCAGCCAGCACGATCCGGGCCGCAAGCCCCGCTGGTGCTAATTCTTCGTCCGATAAGCTGGCGATCAGGTTACGGCGTTTGAGGGTTTCATGTGCTAAAGGCAAGCTCACTAAACGTTGATTGTGATTACGGACTACTGCTGCACCAGGTTGAACCGTTGCGGCATAGCCAGAGCACACCACATCCATTAGCAAGGCCAGGCCGTCAATCTCCACCACAACATTGGCCTCAGTGCCTTCGCGAAAAAATTCGGCATTCAACAATGCACGCAAGCCGTGGGAGGCGCTGGGCATGACAAGTGGCAGATTGGTAATATCACCCAGCGTCAACGAGTGCTCCACAGGCAACAAGTGGCGTTGATTGGGGTGGATGATAAGAAACAGGCGTTCATCCAAAATAGCTTGCGCACTCCAGGAGTGATGCCCTGCTGTATGGAACACCACCCCTAAGTCAATCTGGCGTCGATTGAGCATTTGAGAGAGATTGCCCGACAAGCTTTCAATCAGATGCACCCGTACATCGGGATAGCGCTGCTTCATGGCAGTGAGAAAAGGGACCGCCAGGACCGAACCGGTGGTCGGTGCCAGACCCACAGTGACTTGCCCAGACAACCGAGCGGCCTGTGCCGCCAACACGGCATTATCGGTGTGTCTCAAGGCCAATTGCGCTTCTTGACGAAACGCCAAGCCGGCTGCGGTGGGGGCCACGCCAGTCGATGTGCGCTGTAACAGACGCACGGATAGCTCCCCCTCCAGGCGGCTAATTTGCTGGCTAAGCGCCGAAGTGACAACCCCCAGATCCTGAGCGGCCTTGCCCATGCTGCCTAATTCCACCACACGCAAGAAATACCGTAGCTGACGCAGCTCCATAATAAAACGCCATAAAAAATAGGACGAAAACTCTGATCATAGTTCAATCAGAGCAACGGCTGCGTCTCCTGCACATGACAGGACCGATCAGCACAAACCGGAGCACTGAAAAAAGGAAATTAGGAAGCTAACAGACCGTACTTGCGAATTTTGTCGTGTAGTGTGCTTTTGGCGATGCCCAATTCCTGTCCGGCGCGGGTCAAATTATGTTGATGCCGTCTCAGGGCTTCGACGATCAAGGCACGTTCGACCGCTTCCACGGTTTGAACCAGCGAGGTGGGCACAACTGCTGACGCAGCTTGCTGACCGGGCAAGGCGCCGTTGACTCCCAGCACGCAGCGGTCCGCAAAGTTACGCAGCTCGCGCACATTACCCGGCCAATGCCAGGCCAGCATAGCTTGCAGACGTTCGGAGTCCGGCTCCAGTGCCGGGCGGCCATGCCAGGCCGCCGCCAACAAGGCAAAATGCTCGAACAACAGACCAATATCCTCGCGCCGCTCACGCAGGGGCGGCAGTGGCAAGGTCGCCATGTTCAGCCGGTAATACAAATCGTGACGGAACTGGCCTTGATCAGCCTGCGCCAGTAAATCGACTTTAGTGGCTGCAATGACCCGGCAATTGATGGCGATGGATTGATTCGAGCCTAGACGCTCCAGCGTACGTTCCTGTAAAACGCGCAATAGTTTGACCTGCATGACCATTGGCATGCTTTCAATTTCGTCCAGAAACAAGGTACCTTGGTGTGCATACTCTATCTTGCCGATCACCCGCTTGCCAGCGCCCGTAAAAGCGCCTGCTTCATGACCGAACATCTGACTGTCGAACAGACTGTCGGACAGTGCACCGCAGTTGACGGCCACAAAATTGCCCTCGCTGGTGTGCCCCACCTCGTGAAGGCAGCGTGCTACCAGTTCTTTGCCGGTACCGGTTTCGCCAAAAATAAGTACATCGGCGGCACTATTGCCCAGATTGCAGATTAGTTCACGTACCTTGGACATGACAGATGAGTTACCCAGAACACGCGCTTCAATGGATTGCTTATCCTGCAAGCGGCACTGCAAAGCTTCGATTTCAAAGCTCATTTGACGTTTATCCAGGGCGCGCGATACGACCTGTACAAAATGTTCGGGCGAAAATGGTTTCTCGATAAAATCATAGGCCCCCATTTTCATGGCCTGAACGGCCATCGACACATCACCATGGCCGGTAATCAGTACGACAGGCAAGTCGCTGTCCACGTGCTGCAGCTGCTGCAACAAGCTCATGCCATCGGCGCCTGGCAAACGCACGTCGGACACCACAATGCCTGGCCAAGCCTTGTGAAGGAGGTGCAAGGCCTGTTCGGCGCTTTCTGCCTCTTGCACCTGGATGCCTTCAAGCTGCAAGGTTTGGCTACAGCCCAGACGTACATTAACGTCGTCTTCAACGATGAGAACAGTCAGCCCGTCGTACATTTCTCTGCTCCAGGAAAGGGAAGCACAATGGTGAATACGGCACCACCACTTGGCAAGTTCTCTGCCGTCAGGCTGCCCCCGCAATGTTGGATAATACTCATCGAAATGGCCAAACCCAGGCCCAGTCCGGTACCACTGTCTTTGGTGGTGAAAAACGGTTCGAATAAATGCAAGCAGACCTCCTCGCTTAATCCCGGACCATTGTCTTGAACCCGGATCGCCACCTGCTGGCCTTGCCGCTGGCTGCTGATCTGAATGACGGGATGAGCGTTTTGCGTGGCCGCAGCGTCAATCGCATTGCTCAGTAGATTAACAATCACTTGTTCAAGGCGGTTGGGATTGCACAGCACCCTGCTCGCCTCGTCAGCCAATTGAACCTGTATCGTTGCGCGGTGTTGGTGAATGGAAGGATCCAGGATTAGCAGGGCCCGATCGATAATAGCGTTCAAATCCGCCAGCCCCGAATGACCAGGCGATTTGCGAGCAAATTGTTTGAGCTGTGAGGTCAGCGCGCCCATGCTGTCCACCAAATCATTGATGCGTTTCAAATTGGCGCGTACCGTATCCAGGTCGCCGCGCTCCATGAAGCGGATGGTGTTCCCTGACAAGGTACGCAGTGCCGTCAAGGGTTGATTCAGCTCGTGGGCCAGGCCGGTAGACAACTGTCCAATGACAGCCAGTTTGCCTGCGTGAATCAAGCCGGCCTGGGTCTCTTCCAACGTTCGAGTACGCTCCTGCACCTTGCGTTCAAGCTGAGCATGGGCCCGCTCCAGTTGCAAGCGCGCAAGAGCCCGATCACGCTGTTGCTGCCGGCGCAAATACCAACTGATTAATATGACAAAAAAGGACACGACACCCAAGGCCGCCAGGCCTGCGTACAGGCGAGCCATGGAATAGACCAGATCGGTGGGCAAAAACAGCGTCAAAGTCCAGCCGTTGGCACCAAACGGAAGTGTCTGAGCCAGCGACAGTCCGCGAACCTGATCCGCTGCCCCCGATTCCGTCCAGGCCTGCGACCAAGATACTAATTGTGCATCCTGGCTCAGCACTTTTTGGGTCAGGAGATCCAGTGGCACAATCGGTAAACCATTGTACTGGCGAGTCTCGCGCAGGTGCTGCTGCACATCTTCAGTTAAGGGTTGATTTGCTGTAAATTTCCAGGCGGGCACAGAGGACAAAATCGCCACTCCATAGTGATCGGAAACGATCACCGGCGCTTGAGCATGGGTCCAGGAATCCTGCAAACGATCAAGGTCCACCTTGATCACGGCCACTCCCATGACCTGCCCCGCCAGCGAGATGGGTGCTGAGATGTAATAGCCTGCCTCACCCCGGGTGGTCCCAACGCCAAAGAAGAAACCGGGCCGCCCTTGGTGTGCCTCGGAGAAATAATGGCGATAGGAAAGATCTTCCCCCAGATAACTGTCAGCCTGTTGCCAGTTGCTGGTCGCCAGAACGCGTCCCTGGCGACCAAGGATGTAAATCACGCGGGTCTTGGCACGCTCGTTCAAGCGCTCCAGATGACGGCTGACCTCGAGCGAGGACTGGGTGTTACGCTCCAAAAGCCCAACCACTGCTTGATCCAGCTCCAGCATCTTGGGTAAATATTCGTATTTCTCGACTTCGTGACGCAGTGTCAGCGCATACAAGTCCAGACGCTGCCGAGCCGTGTCCTGCAAACTGGCTAGTCCGAGCGCTTCGCCAACACGATAAGCCATCACGCCCGCTATGGCAGCCAGCGACACAATCAGCGCCAGTAACAGCAAGACTTTCTGAGGACGAAAAAATCGGGGCAAATGCATAAAACCGTAGCGGCCACTTACACGGGATTTTAGTAAACAGCCGCCACTCAGAGACAGGGGAGGCCTCAGGCAACGACAGGCACGGAGCCTGCCGCGGCTGCCTCCTTGGGCTGGAGCACGGATGGATCTGCCGCCCTGTTGTCTGACTCGTCGGGTGCGTCGATGGCGCCCTCCCATTTAGCAACAACGGCCGTGGCAATGCCGTTACCCAACACATTTGTCGCGGTGCGGCCCATGTCCAGAAAGTGATCAATGCCCATGATCAATAGTACACCAGCCTCGGGCAGCCCAAACATCGGTAAAACCGCGGCCACCACGACCAGCGCGGAGCGTGGCACACCGGCGATACCTTTGCTGGAGATCATCAACACCAGCAGCATAATAATCTGCTGTTGTAAGGACAGCGGCACGTCATACGCCTGTGAGATAAACAAAGCGGCAAAAGCGGTGTAGATCATGGAGCCATCCAGGTTAAAGGAATAACCCAGCGGAAGGACAAAGCCGATAACCCGTTTGCGTACACCGAACACTTCCAGCTTTTCCATCAAACGTGGATAGGCGGCTTCACTGGAGGCGGTGGAAAAGCCCAGCAACATGGGTTGACGGATTTCTTTGAACAGCGTGAATACACGGCCCTTGAGCACCAGAAATCCCGCAGCAAGCAGAATCAACCACAACACCACCAAGGTGGCATAAAAGCTGCCCAGGAATTTGCCATAGACAGCCAAAATACCCAGCCCTTCGGTCGTGATGATATTGGCAACGGCAGCAAACACACCTAGCGGCGCAAAGTACATAACGTAGTTGGTTACCGTCAGCATCACTGGCACTGCGCCCTCGATGGTTTGTGCGAGGGTGTTTGCCTGGGGATTTCCACGCACTTTTCCCAAGGCCAGTCCGAAAAATACCGAGAACACCAGGATTTGCAAAATCTCGTTCTTGGACATGGACTCAAAAAAGTTACGTGGCACAACGTGGGTCAGAAACGTTTTCAGGTTCAGTGCCGAGGTATCTACCCCCAAGTGAGCGGATTCAGCCGGCAAGGGGATGCCGACATTGGCACCTGGCTGGAAAATATTGGCAAAAATCAGCCCTACCGTCAGCGATACCAACGACGCCAACAGAAACCAGCCTACGGCACGGCCACCGATACGGCCGACAGTCGCGGCATCATCCATGCTGGCCATACCCGCAACCAAGGTGGCGAAAATCAGCGGAGCAATGATCATCTTGATCAAGCGTAAAAACATATCCGTCACCATGCCAAAGTAGCTGGCAATGGCATGAGCTTGTTCGGGGGTATCGGCCATTTTGTGGCAGATATAACCCACCACCACACCCAATACCATGGCAATCAGAATCCATGTGGTTTGCTTATTCAGCTTCATATGCTTATCTCCCTTGTCGGCCCGTGCACGGGCCGGTCCTTTTTTTTAATTAAAGCGTTTGCTCAAATTCGTTCAAGGTGCGTGGCGCGATCAGCAGTTCAGGCCGCAAGGCCTGAGCCAGTTCGTCCGCACTTAACAAGCCATGCTCCAGAATCAGCTCAGCCACTCCCTTGCCGGTTTCATGTGCCTGCTTGGCAATGTCAGTGGCCGCGGTGTAGCCAATCAACGGATTAAGCGCCGTAACCAATCCGATGGATTGGCTGACACTGTCTGCCAGGCGCTGAGGGTTGGCGGTGATCGCTTCCACGCAGTAGTCGGCCAGAATCATGCATCCGCGTTGCAGGTGACGCAGGCTCTTGTAGAGGCTGTGCGCAATAATGGGTTCAAACGCGTTGAGCTGAAGCTGTCCAGCTTCGGCCGCAAAGGAGACAGTCACATCGTTGCCAAAGACTTCAAAGGCAATCTGGCTGATCGCTTCCGGAATGACGGGATTGACTTTGCCCGGCATGATGGAGGAGCCCGCTTGGCGTGGTGGCAAATTGATCTCGCCGATGCCAGCGCGTGGGCCGCTCGATAGCAGACGCAAGTCGTTGCAGGTTTTGGACAACGTGACGGCAACTCGTTTCAACGCGCTGGACAATTGCACAAAAGCGCTACAGTCCTGGGTGGCTAGGATCAAGTCCGGTGCGCTGCGCAGGCTGATCCCCGTGTTTGAGGATAGTTGACGCGTGACCAGTTGGGCATAGCGTGGATCAGTATTGATCCCCGTGCCAATCGCGGTGGCCCCCAGATTGATTTCACACAGCTCTTGCATGGCCTCGGTCAGGCAAAGCCGATCTTTGGCAATCATGCCGGCGTAAACCGCGAACTCCTGCCCTAGGGTCATAGGGACCGCCTCCTGCAGCTGTGTACGCCCCATTTTCAATAACTCTTTGAAAGCGTGAGCTTTGCCCTCGAACGCTTGCTGCAAGTACTCCAAGGCAGTCAATAAACGGGCAGCGCCCTGATAGGCAGCCAGCTTCAAGGCCGTGGGGTATACATCATTGGTCGACTGCCCCAGATTGACATCTTCATTGGGGTGGAGGAAAGCGTACTGCCCACGTTCATGGCCCAAAATTTCCAGAGCACGGTTAGCGATCACCTCGTTCGCATTCATGTTGGTAGAGGTTCCCGCACCACCTTGGATCACATCCACCACAAAATGCTCGTGATGCTGGCCGGACTCAATTTCTCGGCATGCCTGCACAATCGCTTCTTTCTTGACGGCATTCAATGTTCCCAGCGCGTGGTTGGCTTGCGCGGCAGATGCTTTGATTTGTGCCAAGGCACGAATCAAATCGGGATAGTGTGAAATAGGTATCGCCGTAATAGCGAAGTTCTCAACAGCTCGCAGGGTGTGAATGCCAAAATACGCTGAGTCAGGTACGGGCCGAGTTCCTAGCAAGTCTTTTTCCAGGCGCGTGTGGGCTGTTGCGGTGCAATCAGTCATCTTATCTCTCCGTTTTATGTAGTACCCAAAAAATTGGGGTTGTTGTACCGGAGTTAAAAGCAACAACTGTGCCAACAATAAGGGATCACACTAGCCTATTGAAAAACAAGTCATTTTTTGCGCACTGATTGTAGAGACACTGACAATATGCTTGCTTCTGTTCGGATTTCTGAACACGACAAAATCAAAACAGACGGAAACCCGAACAGAAGTCATCGAACTGTGCGGCTGTGGGTTTTATCCTGCTGTATTACCATGCGGTTTCCTCTCAAAATCGCTCCCCTTTTTGTTGGAGACTTTCTTTTCAATGGCTGGAAGTTATTTCCGTTAATTGCATTTTATTTTCTATAATGGATACCATGGAGATAGGCGGTTAGGTGTTTGTGTACACCCGGATCGGCTTTATTATTCCTACATCCGGCTTCAGTTTCGGGGCTTGAACACGCCTGTACAAGTCTTCACCTTCTACTGACCTACTCTTATGAACCCTTTTGTCCTTCTCTCCGGCTGCTCTAGTGGCGGCAAATCTACTCTGTTATCCGAGCTGCAGAATCGTGGCTATACGGTTATCCAGGAACCTGGGCGACGTATCGTGCAGGAACAACTGACCAGCGGTGGCTCTGCCCTTCCCTGGCTGGATATGGAGGCCTTCCTGAATGAAGCGATAAAGACCGCGCAAGATGACTATTGCAGCGCTCCGAAAGATGGTGGCTGGGTGTTTTTTGATCGAGGCTTGATTGATGCGGCCGCAGCTTTGCAGGAATTAAAGGGAACGCCACTGCTGGATGAACTCAACAAGACCAGCCCTTATCATTCACAGGTATTTTTAACGCCGCCCTGGCCTGAAATATACGAGGCTGATCCAGAGCGTCGTCACGATATGAACGCTGCTTTGCGTGAGTATGAGCGGTTGAAGCGTGTTTATCCCCTACTGGGATACCAAGTGAGCCTGCTGCCCAAAACAAGCGTAGAAAAGCGTGCTGATTTTGTCTTGAAGACGCTAACTCAAGTGTGAGTACTGCTTTGTTATGCAAAGTGTCGATCACTAGAAGGAGCAGGTTCACACGGCTCTGTACTCCGCTTTCGGGCTGTGTTTCACTCCAGACTTTGTCCACAAGCCCCAAAGCATCCAGTACCGCAACAGACACAGTAAAAGCCCCGCATAAAAAAAGAGCCACCAGTCTTAAAACTGACAGCTCTTTTTTACTTCATTTGGGCGTCAATCAGCCCTTCAAACCAGGCATCACACGTGTCAACGTGCCTGCAACCGTACGCTCCAGCACATCGACCAGCACAACCGTCTGCTGATCCACTTCGATATTGAGCTTATCGCCCGCCTTGTAGCGGGAGAACGTCGTCTGGCGCAAGGTTTCGGGAATCAGATTGATGGTCACAACACCGTCTTCCACATCCGCCACAGTCAAGCTGCAGCCATTCACGCCCAGAAAACCACGTGGAAACACGTATTTCGCCCAATCTTCCGGCATCTGAAAACGCAGACGGTTACCGGCCTCGGTAATACTCAGTTCCAGCACTTCAGCCGTCGTTGCGATATGGCCAGCCATCACATGGCCGCCAATTTCCTCGTTCAGCTTGGCCGACCGTTCGATATTGACCAGATCACCCGTTTTGAGTGTGCCCAGATTTGTGCGCTCCAGCGTGACGGGAATCGCATCAAAGGTGACTTTAGGGCCGGAGATGCTGGTCACGCTCAGGCATGTGCCTTCCACGCTGACACTGGCACCCAGTTGCAGATCCACCAGCAGCTCGTCAGTGAAGTCAATTTCAAACTCGGTACGGCCCAGCTCGGCCCTGACCGCAGTAAGAGGACGAACTGCTTTAACAATTCCGGTATACATCAGCACGCTCCTTCGCAGAATTCATGCAAAAGACCAACGGCTAATGCAGGGGAGATTTTCAGATTTTTCATTTGAACGCATCCTTGATTAAACAATGCGTCCTCCGGGCAGCAATAAAACACGCCGCTGCCTTGATCACAAGGCAGCGATGCTTCATCTTCTTTCATCCGGACTCTGACCGTCGGCCCAGGTTTCTCACCTGATCTGCTGACCTTTCCCTGGCGGAAAGCGCTCGCGGGCTGGGGAGTAGCTCCCTTACCGCCGGTGGGGAATTTCACCCCGCCCTGAAGACGTTTGCAGTGTAAGACCGGAGCCCAAGTCTAATCAAGCCAGACTCGCGCCCGGTCGCCACGCTTAAGCCTTGCGATGCACGCTCAAGCCTGCAAAGCTTTGCGCCACTGGCATCAACTCGATGTAGTTGACGTTCATATGGGCAGGCGCGTTCATGATCCAGGCAATGGTATTGGCGATATCGTCAGGCGTGAGCGCATCCACGTTCTGGTACAACGCAGCGGCTTTGTCTTTATCGCCCAGACGCACAGTCGAGAAGTCCGTACCGGAACACAGGCCAGGAGCCACGGTAGAAACACGAACTGCGGTACCCGACAGGTCGGCGCGCAGGTTCAGGCCCAGTTGATGCACAAAAGCCTTGGTAGCACCGTACACATTGCCGCCTGCATAAGCGTATTCGCCCGCAGTCGACCCCAGATTAATGATGTGGCCCTGATTGCGCTTGACCATACCCGGCAGCAAAGCGTGCGTAATGTGCAGCAACGCGCTGATATTGGTGGCCACCATGGTGTCCCACTGATCCATCTTGGCGTCTTGCGCCTTGTCCACGCCCAGTGCCAGACCGGCATTATTGATCAGCACATCAATATTGGGAAAACGAGCTGTCAGATCAGCCAGAACCGCTTCTGCTCGCGCACGATCGGTCAAATCCACGCTGACCGGTACAAAACGCTCGCCCAGTTCGGCGGCCAGGGCATCGAGCTTGTCCTGGCGACGCGCCAGACCCAGCACGGTGTGTCCTTCAGATACCAATTTACGGGCAAGCGCAGCCCCAAACCCTGAGGAGGCCCCGGTGACAACGGCGGTTTTCATAGTGCGATCCCTATACAGCTCGCTGCTCGTTAAGCAGGCGACAATTAAAGCATTAAGGATAGCAAACTTCAGGCACGTCGTAGCCTCTTCACCCTAGGGAAAAAGCGGACAAATCCGTCTATGGAAATGCCCGCTTCTTTCTTGCTCTGGCATCAGGCGGCAGGCCGCTCCAGGCCCAGGTGGCCACGCAAGGTAGCGTGTTCGTATTCCTGACGGAACAGCCCGCGTTTTTGCAGAACCGGAATCACCTGCTCAACAAAGTCACGAATGCCATTGGGCAAGGAAGGCGGCATCAGGTTAAAACCATCCGCGCCTTCGTTGCGCCACCATTGCTCAATCTGATCCGCAATGGACTCCGGCGTACCGACCATGGTGCAGTGACCGCCGCCAGCAGCGATTCGGCCCAGCAACTGGCGCACTGTCGGTTTTTCCATTTCCACAATGCGCAGCATGGTGGCATAGCGCCCTTTGGGGCCTTTGAAGCTTTCCAGGGGCGGCAGTGGTGGCACTGGCGCATCCAGCTCCCAATTCATGCAGTCCTGGCCGACAAACATGCCCAGCTGACGCAAGGATGTCTCGGCGGGTAGCAATTCGTCCAGCTCTTGCTGCTTGCGGCGCGCCTCTTCCATGGTGGAGCCCACATAGGTCACCAAACCCGGCATCACGGGCACATCCACGCCACGGCCCGCTTCACGCACGCGTCGTTTGATATCGCGGTAATAGGATTGGGCCGAGGGCAAATCATAAGCCACAGCGTAAATAGCCTCCGCTTTGCGCGCCGCCAAATCACGGCCTTGCTCAGAAGCACCTGCCTGAAACAGCACCGGCTGGCCTTGCGGCGAACGTGGCAAGGTCAAGGGGCCATCCACCAGGAAGTGATCGCCCTTATGCAGGATCTGGCGAACCTGATCCACTTTGGCGTAATCGCCCTTTCTGTCCATGACCAAAGCACTGTCGCTCCAGGAGTCGAACAGTTGCAATGCGGTATCGACAAACTCTTCAGCCCGCGCATAGCGCCAGGCATGATCGGGCATGGCTTCGTAGCCGTGGTTACGCGCTTCCGAGTCAAACATGGATGTCACCACGTTCCAGCCCATCCGCCCATTGGATACATGATCCAAAGAGCACAACATGCGTGCCGCCACAAACGGCGTATAGAAGGTACTGGAAACGGTACTGATCAAGCCGATACGTTCGGTGGCTCTCGCCAGCGCAGCCATCATGGTCAAGGGTTCGAGGAACCAGCGCGGACCATCGGACACGTTATCGCTGGACTGACCATCGGCAAAAAAAATAGCGTCCAGCTTGCCGCGCTCGGCAATCTGGGTCAGCTCTTCGTAAAACCGAACATCGCCTAAACGTTCAACCTGAGAATCGGGATGGCGCCAGGCTGCTTTGTGATGCCCGCAGCCCATAATGAACAAATTGAAATGCAGCTGTCTCATCCGTTTTTCACCAACCCACCGTCAACAACCAGATTCTGTCCTGTTACGGCACGCGCCCACGGACCGGCGAAGAACAAGGCCGCATCGGCAAATTCCTCGGGCGTGGTCACGCGGCGCAAGGGTGTGCTGGCCGCAATCAAGTCAAACACCGCTTCGGGCGTGGCCGAGGACGCGTCGGTTGTACGCAGCAAACCACCGGAAATCATGTTCACGGTAATCTGATCGGGCCCCAGATCGTGCGACAAGGTGCGTGTCATGGACAACAAGGCCGCCTTGGCCGCAGTGTAATCGTGGTAAGGCACCACGGGGTTCTGAAACAGGTTCGTGCCGATATTGATAATGCGGCCAAAACCGGCCTGTTTCATGCCAGGCAGGGCGGCCTGTGTAGTGTTCAAGGCACCGCCCACAATGCCTTCCAGCTGCTGGTTCAGCTGCGTCCACGTCAAGGTATCGGCATGGGGACGGGCATCGCCATTGAAGGAGAACTCGGGCAAGGCGTTATTGACGACGGTAGTGATGGGCTGGCCAAAGTGCGCCTGCGCCTTGGCAAACAAGGCTTGTACCGAAGCCGCATCCGTCACGTCCGCTTGCACGGCCAGACATTGCTGCGGAAATTCGTCCGCTAGCGCCTGAGCGGCTGCTTCACTTTTCAGGTAATTGATCACAACTTTTGCGCCCTGGCCTGCAAAGGCGCGCACCAGGCAAGCCCCCAGGCCGCGTGCGCCGCCGGTGACCAGAACAAGTTGTTGAGAGAGTTCCGAGACGTGTTCCACAGACATGACATTCCTTGCAAGATTTCGGCGAGGATGTCGACCTGCTTGAGACGCAGGGCCATGGATTCGGACATCCCTTCGCCAGTATGAGCTGGATCAGGTTCGACGGGTTTTATCTCAGCCCTTCCCAAGAAGGACACCCCGTGCCGCAGGCAGACCATAGCATAAATCGGACTCAACCGTATTATTGACATTTGAAAGAAGCTCTCCTACTCTTCTAGCCTGTTCCTGGGGGAGTCCTTACGGGCTGAGACTCCGCATTCAAGCGGTAACCCTTAGAACCTGATCCGGATCATGCCGGCGAAGGGAAAGGAAACGCGGCCTGGCAGCCTGCCCGCTCTTGTCTGAGCGGCGCATTCACAAGCTCACACGCCCCATTTCAATCCCTCCATTTTTCTGCGCCCTGTTCTGGCACCCTGCCAGCCTGGCCGGTTTGTGCCTGTTCAAACAGGCTTTTGGGGAGATCTCATGCTGGACCAAAGTGCCACCCTCCTGTGGCTCATCGTTTTTTCCGCCGCTTTTGCCTTGGCTGGGGTGCTGTACGCCCGCCACTACAACAGTTCCCTGGAAGACTTTGTGGTGGCTCGCAACAGCCAAAGCTCGGTCGCTACCATTCTGACTTTATTGGCCTCTTCATTGGGTGCCTGGATTCTGTTTTCGCCCGCACAGGCAGCCAGTTGGGGCGGTTTAAGCGCTGTCATCGGTTATGCCATTGGCTCCATGTCGCCCCGTCTGGCCATGATTCCACTCGGCAAGCGCATGCGCGAATTGCTGCCTCGCGGCCATAGCCTGAGCGAGTTTGTCATCGCCCGCTACGGTCGTCCCATGTATGCGCTGACCCTGATCATCATGCTGTTTTACATGTTCATCTCCATGACGGCAGAAATCACCGCCATGTCCAAGATGATTACCTTGATTGCCCCGATTCCTTTATGGGTCACGGCCAGCATTGTGTTGCTGGCCACGCTGATCTACACCTCTTACGGCGGTTTGCGTGCCTCCATTTTCACCGACAAGGTGCAGATGTTTGTGATTCTGCCCATGCTGTTTCTGATCGTGATGTTCGGCTGGCAGGCGGTGGGCGGCCCGGTACAGTTGTTTAACAGCGTGAAACTGGAAGCCCCACGCCTGATCGAGCTTAGCGATCCCGTAGGTGTGAAGGCTGGCCTGACGTTCTTTGTCGCCATCTTGCTGACCGGCCTGTTTCACCAAGGTAACTGGCAACGTATCTATGCCGCCAAAGACACCAAGTCCATGCGTCGCGGCTTTTTGTTGGGCGGCTTGTTTGTAGCACCTTTCATTTTTCTGATGGGCCTGTTTGGCCTGGCCTTTGTCGGTCTGGGCTCGCCCGGTGACAGCTCCGTGGCCTTGTTCAATGTAATTTTGCCGCACGTACCTGTCTGGTTCCTGGTGCTGCTGATTCCGTTAGGCCTGTCCCTGGTCATGAGCAGTGCCGATACCGCAATCAGCGCTGTCTCCAGCCTGATTGCCGTGGACTTGAGCCGCATCATGCCGCATCGCAACACCGCTCAAATGATGAGTCTGGCGCGTTCCCTGATCTGGATTTGCTCCATCCCTGTGCTGTACGCCTCCTCACAAGGCTTTAGCGTACTGTACTTGTTCCTGCTAGCGGACTTGCTGTGCTCGGCAGCGGCCTTCCCGGTTTTCTTTGGCCTGTACAGCCGCCGCTACGATGGCTTTACGGCCACCATCAGCACCATCGGTGGTCTGGTCGCCGGTCTGGCCGTATTCCCGCGCCCCAATGGTCCTATGGATTACTTGCTGGAGTCCTTCTTGCTGGCCGCGATTGTGCCTGTCGTGATCAGTGTTCTGATCATGCCCTTGCGTCGTCACCTGCCCAAGTTCGATCTAGGGTCTCTGGCTTCCTCCACGCGCGTACTGGACTAAGTCAGATGCGCCGAGTTTCGGCTTGAAACAAAAACCCCGGTTTGTATGTTGCAAACCGGGGTTTTGTTTTAAAGGCTTATGGGACCGGGCTTTCAGGCTGTGCTTGGGGAGTCTGCACAATAATTTCAACCCGTCGATTCGTCGCACGGCCTTGCGAGGTGCCGTTATCCCCCAAAGGCCGGGTATCGGCATAACCGACAGCGCTCAGTCGCTGGCTGCCAATTCCGTTGGCTTCCATATAACGCACCACACTACCGGCACGCGCACCTGATAGTTCCCAGTTGGATGGGTAGCGATAACTACGAATCGGCACCGAGTCCGTATGACCTTCAATCACAATAGGATGGGTGGATTTCTGCAGTACGGCAGCCAGTTGGCGTAATACCGTCAAACCTTCCAGCCCCAGATCCGCACCGCCCGAGTTAAACAGAATTTCGCTATTGATACGAAAGCTCACGGATTGGTCGTTCATGACCACATCAATATTGTCGCCCAATCCGTCCAGATCCAGACCGTGATTGCCTTTGCCTTGTCCTTCACCCTGACCAGAGTCCGGGAAGAGGCCTGCCCCAGCAGGCAGCAAGCCGGCTCCGTCCTTGCCTGCTTGCGCCACGACCGTAGCCCCTCCCTGCCCTTGTCCCTGCGCCGCCGTTTGTGCCCGCTTACCCGCAAAGGACAGCATCACAATCATCAAGACCAGCAACAAGGTCATCATGTCCAGATACGTGGTCAACCAGGCTTCTTCTTCCTCGGGCACCGCCAGCCCTGGATCATTCCAGGGGCGGCTACGACGACGACTGCCCAGATTGCTGGCCAGTTGTTGTTCGATTTTGGCGCCGCGAGCTTGCTCCAGTTCCTTTTGCAAGGCTTTCTGGCGGTCAGCAAGTTCACCCAAAGTCAGGTCCTGCTCCATGTTTCCCATGGGATCAGCCCCGTTCCGGAGCCGGGTCCGCATCATCGTCGCGGCCGCCCCGGTCATTGATCTCGTCCTGATACTGAGCCATGAAGGAGTTCAGCGTCTCACGCATCAAGGCCGGGCCACGGCGCTGGCTCATCATGGACACACCTTGCATGATCATGTTCATCAGAACCACACGCTGTTCGGTACGACGCTCCAGCTTCACCGCCACGGGCTTGAAGACCAGATTGGACAGCAGCACGCCGTAGAACGTCGTCATCAAGGCCAGAGCCATTTGCTGACCAATAGACGTAATGTCGCCATCGCCCAGCAAAAACATCAGGTTGACCAGGCCAATCAGCGTGCCGACCATACCGAAGGCGGGCGCGAAGCTGGCCATCAAACGGAACAATTGCGCTTCTGCATGTTCACGAGCACGCAAACGGCTGATACGCCATTGCAAAAGGTCTTCAATATCTTCCTGGGGTGCCCGATCAATCACCAGCTGAACGCCGGTTTTCAGAAAAGGGTTGGCCACTTTTTCCAGTGCCTCTTCCACCGCGCGAATATCCCCCATCATCCACAGGCGGGAGATATTGATCAGCTCGTCCATATCCTGCTGGGTATACAGGCGTTCATTGCGCAGCACGGTGCCGATCAGACCAAAAATACGGACAACTTCGCTTAAGGGATAACTGATGAACGTCGCGGCCAAGGTACCTACCAGCACCACGGCCAGACTGGGCAGGTCCACAAACAAGGCGGGGTTTTCTGCCGTAAAAAACAAGATCACGGCAAACAGCAGCACGCTGGCTACGATGCCGATCAGAGTAGAGGGGTTCATGCACAAGTCCTGGTTATGGCCCGATGGGCATCAGGACTACATATCGGCAGTACGGCAGGTTTCTTTAGGCCTGGACTTTGAGGTGGATCAAGTACAAGAGTAATTAAATCGTTTATTGGGAAACCGCCTTATTTCAGGCTAGCGCTGGTAATTCACCCGTATCGAGGCCTGCACACGCACAGGCTCTGTGCTACCCGCCCAGCTCCACACCTCATGCACCAGCACAAAGCCAAGACGCGCATCCTGACCGGCAAAGGCCCTGGTACTTAATACCGAACCATTCATGTCCACACAGGAGCCGCCTTGCAAGCACAAACGGCTTTTCAGAATGGCGCGCCCATTGTGGTGATAACTGACTTCCACCTTGCCTATGCTTGAAGCCTGTGCTCGCACCGCCTCTGCAGGCAGGAAGCTTTGCTGGGTGCTGGGCGAGCTGGTGGTGATGGCATTGCTAAGCTGTTCCCCGTCCCAGGCCAAGGAGGCAGCATGACTGGCCAGCGGTAATGAAACCAGGACCATAGAAAGCAGGAATCGATTTAAAAAACTGTTTATAAAAACAGGTTTTTTATTATTTTGGACTTTCAGAAAAAACATAAGCTGTGTTTTTATACAGATAAAAGTAAGTTTCTTAATGATACCGCGCAGACATCTTAATTTTTTTTTAACTTTGAGCCGTAAGATACTAATATAAAGAGGATTTTTTCTGGTAGCATAAGCGCATAAATTCTCTCCGCCCTTCTGTTTCTCGCCTACCGGGAACTGAAAAATGCCTCAGACCAGAACAAATAAATTCATTCGACGTGCGCTATGTGTTTTATTTCTAGCGCCTTTTTCGATTTCGTCCTTTGCGCAGACACTGGCGCTGGCCGAGCCATCCACACTGGATGAAGCCACAGCCGCCATCAGCTACAACGTGCCGCATCTGGTTTTCGAGAAAAACCTGCAGCCTATCAGCTATAGCGAAAACGATAGCCGCCGTGCGCTTAATGCCCTTAAACACGACGCCCTGATCCAGCACGCGGCCCTGCGTTCGGAAATTGCCTTTGTGCAGGATCTGGAATCGTCTACTGTGCTGTACCAGAAAAACAGCGACGCCGTTCGCCCCATTGCCTCCATCTCCAAGCTGATGACAGCCCTGGTCGTGGCTGAATCCGGCCTGCCCATGGATGAAATGCTGGAGATCATCGACGAAGATGTGGACCGCGTCAAATATTCCAGCTCGCGTCTTAGCGTTGGCTCCAAACTGAGCCGTGCCGACATGATGCATCTGGCCCTGATGTCGTCGGAAAACCGGGCTGCCCACGCATTGGGGCGCAGCTATCCCGGTGGCTTGTCTGCTTTTGTGCGCGCCATGAATGACAAGGCACGTGCCTTGGGTATGCGCAATACGCGTTTTGTAGAGCCTACCGGCTTGTCCAGCGACAACGTATCCAGCCCGCGTGATTTGGTCAAATTGCTGACGGCCACCAGCCAGCATGCCCGTATCCAGCAATACACCACGAATGATCAGTACTCCGTGCAGCCTGTACGCGGTCGCCAACTGGTGTTCAACAATACCAATCGTTTGGTGAAAAACGCCAATTGGGATATTCAGGTCTCCAAAACCGGCTTCATCAACGAAGCGGGCGAATGCCTGGTGATGCTGACCAAGATCGAAGATCGTGAAGTGGCTATTGTGCTGCTGAACTCCTCGGGACGTTACTCGCGTATCGGTGACGCCGTACGTATCCGCGATCTGGTTGAAAAATCCAACGGCTTGGCCATGCTGTAAGACGCCCTTCGTGCCCCAGCTCAAACTGCTTGAAGACTTCGTAACCCTGGCTCGTGCGGGCAGTTTTGTTCGGGCAGCAGAGCAACGCCACGTCACACATCCCGCATTTGGACGCCGTATTCGGGCCTTGGAAACATGGGTAGGCACACCCTTGGTGGAGCGCAGCAGCCTGCCCATCACGCTAACGCCGGAAGGACAGGTGTTTTACAACACGGCCAATCAAGTGCTGGAACAACTGAACCGCGTTCGCCGGCAATTGCAGGCCTCGGATCAAGCCGGACAAGGCAGCTTGCGCATTGCTACCGGCCGTAGCCTGGCACGCACCTTGGTCACGGACTGGGTCAGCCGTCTGCAAAAAGGCAGCCACGCCCCTTTGTCGGCCCATGTGCCTATCGACATCAGCACCGGCATGATGGCCGATATGGCCAAGCTGTTGGCCCAAGGCAAAACCGACTTTCTGTGCTGTTATGAACACCCGGCCTTGTCAATTGAACTGCTGGCCGAGCAAGTGACGTATATGACCATCGCCACTGACAAATTGGTGCCTACCTGTCAGCGCCGCAAGAACGGCACACCTTTATATGAACTCAATGCCGATAGCGGACGCAGCATTCCTTTGATTTCATATTCAGGCGGCTTGGCCATGGCCCGCATTCTGGGCGACAAGCTGCACCACTTTCCCTATCCCCTGGTCAGCACGGTGCGTTGTGATTCGCTGGATACGGCAATGGGCTCGGTATTGAAAGGCATGGGCGTAGCCTGGTTACCCCTGTCCATGATTGCCAATGAATGTCGTCGCGGCACGCTGGTGCAATTGGGCGGCAAAGGCGACGAGATTGCCTTTGAAGTTCGTCTGTATCGCTCCCGAGCCCCGCTCTCGGATCTGGCAGAGTCCGTCTGGGCCTTCACCCAGCAGGGGCGATAAACACACAAGCAACCGAAAAAGCACGCCTATGTGCCGTAACGGCACATCGCAAGTAGCCGCAGCAGACACAATACCCTTTCATAACTAAGGATAAACAGGCCCGCAGCGCGCACACTGGCCGCTGCTTGGAAACCTATCCATCGAACGGGGAGCACATCATGTCTTTTTCTTTTCCCAAGCGCAGCTTGGTCCTTGGCATTCTGGGCGCCTGTAGCCTCTTGCAAGCCTCAATCAGCCACGCCGACACCTACCCCTCACGCAGCCTGACTCTGGTCGTGGGTTATCCCGCCGGAGGCAGCGTGGATCTGACTGCCCGCCTGTTAGCTGAAGAGCTGAGCAGCCGTTTGGGCCAAAGCGTCGTCGTGGAAAACGCAGGCGGTGCCGGTGGCACCATTGGTGCTCAACGCGTGCAACGTGCGGCTGCCGACGGCTATACCCTGCTGCTGGGTTCTACCAACGAGATGATCATCGCCGGCATGATCAACAAAGCCGTGCGCTACGACGGGCAAAAAGACTTCACGCCTATTGGCATGATTGCCTCCCAGCCCTTGTTGCTGGCAGCCTCCAAAGAGTCCGGTATTCGCTCCGCGGCAGACTATGCGCAAAAGCTGCGGGCAGCCAAACCGGAAGCCTTCAGCTTTGGTTCCTCCGGCGTAGGTACTACCTTGCACCTGGCCGGTGAAATGGTGAACGCCTCGACCGGCACCACCGCCATGCACGTGCCCTACCGTGGCGTCCCACCCCTGGTTTCGGATTTGATGAGCGGTCAACTGGATACAGCTTACCTTGTGCTGTCCTCGGGCCTGTCACAAGCTCGCGCAGGCGCCATCGTGCCTTTGGGCATTACCGAAACCCATGCCTCTCCTGCTGCCCCGGAGATCCCGCCCCTGGCCGATACGCCCGGCTTTGAAAAGGTCGACATCAACGTCTGGTTTGGTTTGTATGGCCCCAAGGATTTGCCTGAATCCGTCACCAGCACCTTGCGTCAGGCTCTGGACAGCAGCCTGCAATCGGCCAACTTGCAAGAGAAAATGCAATCCAATGGAGCCACGCTTTACGCCCCCGGCATGAACGCGGCAGAGTTCCAGGCCAAAGAGGTCGACAAATATGCTCGTCTGGTCGAACTGGCCAAGCTGCAAGCCGAATAAAACACATGCGCCCCGGCTAGCTGCTGGGGCGCTGGAGTCTTTCCATGCAATTTTCTCTTTCCTTGCCTGACATTCAAGAAGAGCGTCAGGGCAATACCGGTGTCCCTGGAATCTGGTGCCTGGACTCGGGCGAAGCGGGCCGTACCGTAATGATCAGCGCCCTGATTCATGGCAACGAACTTTGTGGGGCCTGGGCCTTGAAAGCCGTGTTGGCCAGTGGCCTGAAGCCCCGTCGTGGCAAGCTGATTCTGGCCTTTTGTAATTTGGACGCCTTTGATCGCTTTGATCCTGAGCAGCACGATGCCAGCCGCTACGTGGACGAAGACATGAACCGCGTCTGGAGCGATCAGAAGCTGGCTCAAACACAGACACGAGAGCAGCGCCGTGCACGAGCGATTTTGCCTTGGCTGGAACAAGCCGACTGGTTGCTGGACCTGCACTCCATGCATGAACCCAGCGCCCCCTTGTTATTGACTGGCACCTTGGCACGCAATATCGAGCTGGCCCGTACTCTGGGCGCTCCCGAGCATGTGATTGTGGATAGCGGCCATAAGGACGGCGTACGCATGCGCGATTACGGTCGATTCTCGGACCCTGAAGCCCATGAAGCGCGCTCCTTACTATTGGAATGCGGCTTTCATGGCGATCCTGATACACCGGCAATCGCACTGGACCTGATTGCCCGCTTTCTGCTCGCCTCCGAGATTGTAGAAAAAGAGGATTTGCCCTCGGACTGGCGTCGAGCGTCTCCCGATACGCAACGCGTTCTGCAAGTCACCCATGCGATTGTCGCCCCTTCCATGCAAGTCAGTTTCGATCAGAACTGGCAAGGCCTGGAAACCTTGGCCGATGCAGGCACGGCGATCGGCCAAGCTGATGGTCAAGCTTTGCTGACGCCCTACGATAACTGCACCTTGGTCATGCCTTCGCTGCGCCAGCTACGTCCGGGTGTCACCGTCGTACGTCTGGCCCAAAACTACGACGCCCTTTCCTGGACGCTTTAAACCTGGTGCCCAAGACCGGAACACCCAGCCTGAAGTGACACTCTCAATCCCGAGAAAAAAAGCGGAACTTGGCGGTACTTTGGCTACCAAAGCCTGCATAGCCATCCTACAATCGGCACATGTGCATCGCTTATATCGCCGTCGGAGTTAATGCGGATTGGCCGCTGATTATTGCTGCCAATCGCGACGAATATCATGCTCGCCCCAGCCAAGCGGCCCAACCTTGGCGGGACGAGCCCGATATTCTGGCGGGTCGGGACCTGCAAGCCGGGGGCACCTGGCTGGGCCTGACACAAAGCCGTGGACGGCTAGCCTTGCTGACCAATTACCGCGAAGCCCCCAGCAACAAAAACAGCAAGCAACGCTCACGCGGCGAGCTGATCCCCCAGTTTCTAAGAGACGAGCGCAGTCCCGCCGACTATCTGGAACAACTCGCCCAGGAAGGAGCCGATTACGCAGGCTTCAATCTTTTTGTGCTGGAATGGCCGGACAAGCAACAGCCTTTACGCATGGGCTATTACAGCAACCGTCATCCCAGTGACAGCCCGCACATGCTGGAACCAGGCGTACATGTTCTGAGCAATGCCTGGCTTAATACTCCTTGGCCCAAAAGCCTGTTCCTGAAAGAAACCCTGCAGGCACAGCATTTTGATGGCTCGCCACCAGCGGTAGAAGGCTTGTTTCAGGGTTTACGCAATCAGGAAGTCGCAGCCGATGCCGACTTGCCCCAAACCGGCTTAAGTCTTGAGCACGAACGCTTGTTAAGCAGCCCGTTTATTGTCAGCCCCAATTACGGCACCCGCTGCACCACCGTCATCACTATGAATCAGCGCGGACATGGAATGCTGCGTGAACGCAGTTTCAATCCGCAGGCAGAACCGACCCGTCAGCATGACTGGCCTTTGTTGTGGCCCAGCTTTCATCCTGACAGCCAGCCCCACCCCTCTCATAACAGCAACAGGGCCCCTGAGGGCCCGCTTAGCCACCTTACTTCAAGCAAGGAAACCTCATGAGTCCTCGTCTTTCATTGATCGGCATTGCCATGTCGCTGGCCTTATTGAGCAGCCCCATTGTGCACGCCCAGGAACTGCCCCCCAGCCAGCATTACGGTTCAACCGAATACATCAGCGGCGGCATAGGTAGTGATGAAGCCCAACTGTTTCGCATGGTGCGCAACACCTTTCCCTTGTCCGTGAACTTTTCAGCCAACCAGGGTGAGCGCGTCGGCTATATCTCCGATGTGCAGCTGGTTATCCGTAACAGCAACGACCAAACCGTGCTGAACAGCCTGATCGACGGCCCCTACTGCCTGATCCGTCTTGGCCCCGGCAATTACAAGGTATTTGCCACTTACCAGGGCCAGACCCAGGAGCGTCAGGCCACTATTGTTGAAGGCCAGCCCCGCGAACTGAACTTCACCTGGAAGTAGGATAGTTACGCTGATACGTATCCAGGCCCATGGCCTGGATTTGTTCTTCAATCAACTGCTCGAAGGGCCGGAGCAAAGGGCTGAAATCCCGCTCCGGCTCCATAATCTGCATCAGCCGGACAATTGCTTCCAAGGTCGACACAGCCTGCGGGTCGGGCGCTTTACGCAGTCTGTAGCGCGACGCCTGTCCTTCAGGCAATACCCAATACGGCAGGGCTTGCAAAACCGGATTGCTGTGCAAGATCAGGCGTGCCTTGCGCCAGGTGCCATCTGGCACCACGATCAGATCCGGCTTCTCCCCTGGGCCTGTTGAGCCCGCCACCTTGGCTTCTGGTCCCGGAAACAGCAAAACAAGACGATGCGCCTGTGCCAGCCGGGCCTCCAGCCCAGCAAACTGTTCTCCCACCCATAGCTCTGCCCCCTTCAAACCCAAATACGCCAAGCGCGCAGTATTAAGCGCATGCCGGGCTTCGGAATGGTGCTGCAAAATCAGCACAGGACACGCCGCTTCTATCGAAGGGATCAAGGGACACAAGCAACGAGCCAAGGGCCGCTGACACTGTGCACAGCGGCCTGGTCGGGTAGAAGGGGAAGAATTCATGCGAGAGCGCCAAACAGAAGGCCACAGTATATAAAAGTTCTGCTTTGAAACAGATGCCTGGTTTGCTGGCAAACAGATTTACTGTATATTTATACAGCAATCAGGAGCATACCTATGGCAAGCGCACTTCGTTCCCTTTTAGATCTTCACCCTTCCCTTTGGACAGGCAAGCATTATGCACATGCCGCAGGCACTTGCCTGCCCAGCGGGTTTGCCGCACTGGATGACGAACTGCCAGGAGGCGGCTGGCCTGTGGGCAGTCTGATCGAACTGCATGCACAGCAAGACAGCAGTGCCTTGTCCTTGTTGTTGCCAGCCTTGAATACGCTGCAGGCAGAGCGCTTGCGTGTTTTAATCGCCCCGCCCTATCAACCCATGCAACAACTGTGGCGTGGTACTCCTGTTACGAACGAGCAAAACAGCTCATCAGAAAACGCCTTGCCCGCCCGCATGCTCTGGATACGCAGCCAGCACCTGAACGATACCTTGTGGGCCAGTGCCCAGGCCTTGCGTCACGGCCACTGTGCGGCTGTGCTGAGCTGGCTGCCTGCCCATGTGCCTTTAGCGGCCTTGCGTCAACTACAGCTATTAGCCAGCCATAGCGACAGCCTGTTTTTTTGTTTACGTCCGGCGCACAGTCAGACCAACAGCCCCGCCCTTTTGCGTCTTGAACTTCAGACTCGCCAAGACCAGCAGGGGCAGCCCTGGCTGGATGTTCATATCCGCAAACGACGGGGGCCTCCGTGCAAGGACAGCATTGCTTTGGCCCCTCACCACACTCTGATGCCGCCAGCGGCCATTCCGTCTCATGTACCTGTGCCTGCGACTGCCCCAGAGCCTGCTTACGCCTGAGGCCAGCCCAAAACAGCAGAACGGTATTCAAGCCGTTCTGCTGCGCTACAGCCCCCAGCTGGCACAGGTTCAAGCCGATTTATGGGTACTGAATATCAGTGCCAGCATCCGGCTGTTTGGTGGTTTGCGTCGTCTGTACCAACAGGTCCGGGCTGACTTGCAAGCCATTATTCCCGAGCCCTGCCTGGCCCTGGCACCCACTGCCCGTGCGGCCTGCTTGCTGGCTTTATCCGGACGCAAGCAGCGCCGTTGTGCACGACGTTTACAGGCCTGTCTGAACCCGCTTCCCATCCACTTATTGGCTCCGCCTGCCGACCAGCTGCAATGGTTGCATAGTCTGGGCTGCCATACCCTGGGCCAGTTGCACCAACTCCCCCGCGATGGTCTATCCCAGCGCGGGCTGCGTGCCCTGCTGTTGCAGTTGGACCAAGCCTACGGCACACAACGCTGGGCGCTGGAATGGGTGCATGCCGCCCCGCAATTTACAGACAAGCTGGAGATGGATACGCCTTCCAATAACAAACCCACCGTCTTGCGGGCCGTAAATCGCCTATTGATCAAGCTGGAGGCCTGGTTGAATCAGTACCAGTTGGCTTGTGGACGCCTGGAGCTGGTACTACGCACGGAAAGATACAAGGACTACCCCACGACCACCCGCCTGGAGTTGCAAATGGCCCGGTCCTGCTGGCGTAGCCAGGACTTTTTGCCCGTATGGCAAGAACAGTTCCAGCAACTGCAATTACAGGCGGCCGTACAGAGCATGGTGCTGCAGGCACAGCAACTACACCCGCGCCAAACTCATGCCAGCAGCCTGTTTCCCGATGCGCGTCATTGGCAAGAGCAGGATCAACAACTGTTGGAGCGCTTGCAGGCCAGGCTGGGGGCTGAACAGATTTTGACACCTGCCGCCCAAGCCAGCTATTTGCCTGAACAAGCGAATCAATGGCTCCCCTTGTCCCGCAGCCAGCCCCCCGATGCGGACCGTCCGGCTTTGCAACGTCCATGCTGGATGCTGGACCCGGCTCAGCCCTTACAACACGATCAGCAATCCCCGCTTCTGGATCAGCAGCGCTTGCGCCTGGTTCAAGGCCCGGAGCGGGTACAGACAGGCTGGTGGAGCGGCACCGGGCATCAGCAGCGGGACTACTTTATTGCCCTGTGTCCGCAGGGACGTTTGTATTGGGTTTATCGGGACTTGAGCCAGGAGCATGCCTGGTATCTGCACGGAGTCTTTGGATGAAACCCCATATAGACCTGCTGTATTCCGAGCTGGACTGCCTGTCCAATTACAGTTTCTTGAATGGCGCGTCCCACCCCGAGGAGCTGATCAGCCGCGCTGCCGAATTGGGCTACAAGGCGCTGGCCTTATGCGATTACGCCTCCATGGCCGGTGTGGTGCGCGCTTATGCGCAGGCCAAGTTGCATCCGGAAATCCGCTTGTTGGTTGGAAGTCGGTTCCGCTTTACGGGGGGTTGGGACAATCAGCGCCCACAAGTCGCCAAGGCTGAGACAAGAACCTGCAACGACACTCAGACCCATGAGCTGCTGATTCTGCCGCGCAACAAGGAAGGCTACGGCAATCTCTGTCAATTCATCTCGCACCTGCACCAATCACTGGACTTGAAGCAGGAAGCCTCGATTGACTGGTCTTTTTTGCAACAAGCCCGCCAAGGTTCCCAACAACAGGTTCTGCCAGACTGTCTTGTCATCTACAAGCCGGCCTATGGCTTGGATAGCGAGCACATCCGTCTTCAAACACAGCATTTGCTGGACCTGTTTGCAGGCCGACTGTTTTTAGGCATCAGTCTGCATAGGCGCGATCAGGACATGCAGCATTTGCGCGCCGTCAGGCTGGCAGCGCAGGCATGTGGATTACGCTGTGCCGCGTTGGGCGGCGTCCATATGCACGTGCGCTCTCGCCAGCCTTTGCACGATACTTTGGCAGCCATACGCCTGAAAACACCTGTGCAAGAATGCGGCTGGTCCCTGGCCAGCAATGCAGAACATCACTTACGCAGTCGTTTCCAACTGGCCAATCTTTACCCGGCCGAACTGCGTGAGACCACCGATCACATCCAGGAGCTATGCCAGTTTTGTTTAAGTGAAATCAAGTACGAGTACCCGGTCGAGATTGTCCCGCCCGGTCTCAGTGGCATTGAGTATCTGCGACAGGAAACCGAGCGTGGCGCGCAAAAGCGCTACCCCAAAGGGATTAGCGACAGCTTGCGCACGCGCCTGGAAGAGGAACTCAGCCTGATTGCAGACCTTCAATACGAGTCCTACTTTCTGACTTTGCATGACATCGTCAGTTACGCGCGCAGTCAGGGGATTTTGTGCCAGGGCCGAGGCTCTGCCGCCAACTCGGCCGTGTGCTACTGCCTGGGCATTACTGAAGTTGATCCTGCCAGCAGCCATACCTTGTTTGCGCGCTTCATCAGCCGCGCACGGGCTGAACCGCCCGATATTGATGTGGACTTCGAGCATCAGCGTCGCGAAGAGGTTATTCAATACATTTACCGCAAATATGGCCGACAACGAGCAGCCTTAACAGCGGTGATCACCACCTATAGACGCCGCAGCGCCTTGCGGGACACCGGCAAGGCGCTAAGCATTCCTTCCGCCTTGATCGAGGCCTTGATTCAATGCGACCGTGCCTGGCTTAAAGACAGCCACATTCAGGATGAAGTCCTGGCACGCTTTCCCGAATGCCCGCCAGAGCAAGCGCATCAATGGTTGTCCTTGACCCGCCAGCTGATGGGCTTTCCACGTCACCTGTCCCAGCACCCTGGCGGTTTTGTAATTTCACAAACACCCTTGCACAGGCTGGTGCCGATTCAAAACGCCGCCATGCCAGGGCGCAGCGTTGTGCAATGGGACAAGGATGATCTGGATGTGCTGGGTTTGCTGAAAGTCGATATTCTGGCCTTAGGTATGTTGAGCGCCTTGCGTCGCTGTCTGGACAGTATCAGTCAGCAAAAAGGCAAACCATTCCACTTGCAAAACATCCCTTTGCAAAGCGCCAAAACCTTTCGGATGATACGGCGCGCTGACACCATAGGCGTGTTCCAGATCGAGTCCCGCGCCCAGATGAGCATGTTGCCACGGCTGCGTCCCAAATGCTTTTACGACTTGGTGGTGCAAGTGGCCATTGTGCGCCCCGGCCCCATTCAAGGGGGCATGGTGCATCCTTATCTGGAACGCCGTCGCGACCACAGCAAAGTTGACTACCCCGCTCCCGAAATCCGCCATGTGCTGGAACGCACCCTGGGCGTGCCTATTTTTCAGGAGCAGGCCATGGAACTGGCCATGGAGGCGGCGGGTTTTTCGGCTGACAAAGCGGACGCCTTGCGACGGGCCATGGCGGCCTGGCGTCGTCGTGGCGGCTTGGGGCCTTTTGAGCAAGAGCTGCTCGATGGCATGGCTGCCAAAGGTTATGCCCCCGAATTTGCCCAGCGCCTGTTCGATCAAATCAGCGGTTTTGGAGAATATGGTTTTCCGGAAAGTCACTCGGCCAGCTTCGCCAAACTGGCCTGGTTCAGCGCCTATCTGAAAGCACGTTACCCGGAGCACTTTCTGGCGGCCTTGCTGAACTCTCAACCCATGGGTTTTTACGGCCCCAGCCAATTGGTCCAGGATGCACGCCGTCACGGCGTTCAGGTCTTGCCTGTTGATGTGCAATACAGCCTGTATGACAGCCACGTGTGTTCCGAGCTTGGCGGCCCGCCTCAGGTACGTCTGGGCCTGCACATGGTCAAAGGCTTGAGCGAGCAAGGCGCCCAAGCCATCGTGAGTTACCGGCAAAGCCACCCGGACCGTACGCTGAATCTGGCCTGCTTGCGCCAGGGACTGGCCCTGTCAGCCCACGATCAGCAAGCGCTGGCCCAGGCCCATGCTTTACGCAGTGCTTATAGCCAACGCCGCCACAGTGTTTGGGATGCCCGACGCCCCAGTCAGGCAGGATTGCTTAGCCATGCTGAAACGCCGGAGCACACCCCGGATTTGCCACGAGCCAGTGTGGGGCTGGAAGTCTTAAGTGATTATCAGGCCGTGGGCTTGAGCCTGAATCGTCACCCCCTGTCCTTGCTACGCACACAGTTGTCCCCCTTGCGATTCTCCACCGCAGAACAACTCAACCAAGCTTGCCCGGATAGGCGGCTGGCACGGGCCTGCGGGCTGGTGACCACTCGCCAACGCCCCGGCACCGCCAAAGGCACCGTATTTGTAACGCTGGAAGATGAAACCGGCAGTGTCAATGTCATCGTGCGTGAAGAGTTGGCGCAGGCGCAATCTCAGGCCTTGCTTCAATCTCGCCTGCTGGGTGTCTATGGCGTCTGGCAACGGGATGGCAGCGTTTGCCATTTAATTGCCCGCCGTCTGGTATCCATGAATCACCTGATTGGTGATCTGGTCGCACGCAGCCGGGATTTTCAATAATCGGATTTTTCCCTACCCCCGCCCTGCGTTAAACTAGGGCTTTGCCCGTTCAACCAGGAACCACCATGAGTCAAACACTCAAAACCCGTTTAGCTGAAGATATCAAAACGGCGATGCGCGCTCGCGATAGCGGACGCCTGGAGACCTTGCGTTTTCTGCAAGCCGCGATCAAACAACGCGAAGTGGACGAACGTACCGAGCTGGGCGATGCTGAAGTAAGCAGCATCATTGAAAAACAAGTCAAGCAACGCCGCGAATCCATCCAGGCTTTTGAATCTGCTGGCCGTACCGAAAGCGCCGAGAAAGAAAAATCCGAATTGCTGATTCTGCAGGAATACCTGCCACAGCAAGCCGATAGCGCCGAAATTGATGCGACCATTGCCGATGCGATTACCCAGGCTCAGGCTGACGGCGCTCAAGGCCCCGCATTGATGGGCAAAGTCATGGGGCTGGTGAAAGCCAAACTGGCTGGCCGTGCTGATATGTCCCAGGTTTCCGCTCAAGTGAAGCAAAAGCTGAACCCATGAAGCATTTGCAGGCCGAACTGGCGCAGCCCAAACAGGACTTTTTCGGCACACATATCCCCCTGATGCAGCACCTGGGCCTGCAAACCGTTAGCAGCACCGAGCAGGAAGTGATTACTTTTCTGCCCTGGCAAGCCTGTAATGCCAACTCCCGTGCCGATGTGCACGGGGGCACCTTGATGGCGATTCTGGATTTCACCCTTAGCGCCGCCGCACGGGCACAACGTCCTGGCTCAGGAATGGCCACCATAGACATGAACTCGCAGTTTCTACTGCCTGCTCGTGGCGATGTCTGGTTCAAGGCCCAATGCCTGTATCTGGAAGGCGATACCGCTTACTGCGAAGGTGGCGGGTATGACGAGAAGGAACGCTTGCTGGTTAAAGCGGCAGCCACTTTTCGAGTGGTACGCGGTAGCTGAACATCGGGTGCAATACACCTTGGAAAATGGCACGCTGCCCCAAACTGCTACCGATCTACAATAAAGCCCATTAAAAAAGCCCGTATCAAACGGGCTTTTCTATTTCCACCTACTTAATCACAGGCAAGCTTAATGCGCCTGCAAATCCTCACCCACAGGCTGATCCCATTCCGGGTTGGATTTCAAAAATGGATAATCCGTATAGCCTTTAGGCCCCTGGGTGTAAAACGAATCCCGATCCCAGCCATTCAAGGGCGCACGCAACTGCAAACGCAAGGGCAAGTCCGGATTGGACAAAAAAGCCTTACCGAACGACACGGCGTCTGCCATGCCTTTGGATAAAGTGGTCTGTGCTGTCGGCAAATCGAAATGTTCGTTAGCGATAATCGCTCCACCAAACTGGCATTTGATCATGGGCAACAAGCTGTCCGAAGCCGGGCTTTCGCGCAGGAACAAAAAGGCAATATCACGGCGATCCAGTTCGCAAGCCACGTAAGAGAACAAACGGGCCGGATCGGAATCCTTCATGCCATGCAAGCCACCACGTGGGGACAAATGCACACCGACTCGGCCAGCGCCCCAAATGGCGACACAGGCGTCCACAATCTCCAACAGGAAACGAGCCCGGTTTTCAATTGAACCACCATACGCATCCGTGCGGGTATTGGAGCCATCATGCAGGAACTGGTCGATCAGGTAGCCATTGGCACCGTGTATCTCCACTCCATCAAAGCCGGCGCTCAGCGCGTTTTGAGCGGCAACGGCAAAGTCGTCCACAATATCGGCAATTTCTTCACTGCGCAGGGCACGCGGCACCACAAAAGGACGTTCCGGGCTTAAATGGCTGACCATGCCCTCACAGGCAATTGCGCTGGGCGCAACCGGCATTTGGCCATTCAGAAACTCCGGATCAGACACACGCCCCACATGCCACAACTGCAAGACAATACGGCCACCCTTGGCATGGACGGCTTCGGTAATCGTGCGCCACGCATCTACCTGTGCACTACTCCAGATGCCCGGCGTGTGGGCATAGCCCACACCTTGCGGCGATACCGAAGTGGCTTCGGCTACAATCAGCCCCGCGCTGGCCCGCTGGCAATAGTACATACGCATCAAATCATTGGGCATACGGCCCTCCGAGGCGCGTGCGCGTGTCATGGGCGCCATGATGATGCGGTTCATGAGTTCAATATCACCCAGTTTGATTGGATCAAACAAACTAACCATTGTTTTACACTGTCCACTATTGATGTTTCCGCCAGGGCTTGAACGACACGCGCCCAAGGGAATACCCGATAAGGGTTTTTACCAGATATGTCTTTATACCATCAACGCTTAATTTGGCTTGAAATTGTTTCAAGCATCAAACGGATCAAATAAGCTATGGCACAGTTCGCCGTCATAGGATTAGGCCGCTTCGGTTCGGCCTGCGCCCTGGAACTCATGAAAATGGGCCACTCCGTACTGGGAGTGGATACCAATCCGAAACTGGTCAACAAATATGCGGACCAATTAAACCGTGCCGTCATTGCCGATGTCACTGACCGCCAGGCTCTGGAAGAGCTGGGGCTGGACAATTATGACGTAGTTCTGGTTGCGATTGGAGCTGATATTGAATCCTGCCTGGTTTGCGTGGTTCACCTGAAAAGTTTTGGTGTGCCGACAATCTGGGCCAAAGCCATTTCCCATACCCAGCACTTGATTCTGGCCAAAATTGGTGTGAACCGGATTATTCACCCCGAAGAAGAAATGGGTATACGAGTCGCCCAAATGCTCAGCTACCCCATGGTCAACGATTACATTTCTCTGGGTAACGGCGATTATGTTGTGGAAGTCACCGCCAGCGACAATATGAACGGCCAGACCATCAAGGACATCTTGCGCGAGCAAATGGCCGACGTGCAGGTCCTGCTGGTCAAACGTCGTGGCAAAACCACCATCCAGCCCGATGCTGATTTTGCCCTGCATGCCAAGGATCTGCTGATCCTGCTTGGACAGCTGCAAGCACTTCGTACCGCCGCCCCCAAATTGGTCTGATGTATGCGCAACTGGCTGCCCAATAGTCTGACTCGCCGTCTTGAGGTCAATCCTCATACCCGCACCCTGAGCGCCAGCCCGCCACTGGTGCTGGCGCTGGGTTTTATGGCCCTGATTATTCTGGGCGCGATTTTGCTGAGCCTGCCACAAGCGGCTACGCCCCGGCTGGGGATTTTTCAGGCGCTGTTCATGGCTACCTCGGCCGTCACTGTCACGGGCCTGGCGGTCATTGATCCGGCAACAGACTTGACGCACTTTGGGCAAATTGTGCTGGCGCTGCTCGTGCAAATTGGCGGTATGGGCTTTGTGACCTTTGCCGTGATTGCCGCCATCACCATGCACAAACGTATCAGTGTCAGCCAGCAGGCACTGGCACTGGAGGCTTTTAATCAAACCAGCGTGTCCCGCATCCGCAGTACAGCCTTTCAAGTGTTCAAGATTGCTGCCCTGATTGAGCTGATCGCCGCCGCCATTCTGTTTCTGCGCTGGACCATTGATTTACCGTGGACCACAGCCCTTTATCGCGCCTTGTTCCATGCGGTCACGGCTTTCAATAATGCGGGCTTCTCGCTATTTCATGACTCCTTGATCCCCATTTCCGGGGATTTCGTGTCAGTCATGACCTTATCCGGCCTGATTATTTTGGGCGGGATTGGCTTTACCGTACTGGCTGACGTAGGCCAGAAAAAACGCTGGCAAACACTTTTGCCGTACACAAAGCTGATCCTGATCGGAACACTCATCCTGAACCTGATTGGTTTTTTCAGTCTCTGGGCGCTGGAATTCACGAATCCAAACACGTTGGGCATGCTGGGCCTGGGTGATCAGGCGCTGGCCGCCTGGATGCAGAATGCGGCCACCCGTACTGCGGGCTTTACCACCATGGACATTGCCAGCCTGCGCGACAGCACTCAGTTGACCCTGATTGTGCTGATGCTGATTGGTGGCGGCTCGCTCAGTACGGCCAGCGGTATCAAAATCGGCACCTTGATTGTCTTGCTGGCGGCGGTACGCTCCTACATCCGTCAACGCGAAGAGGTGGTCTTGATGGAACGCAGCGTGGCTCCGGAAACCGTACAGAAAGCCTTGGCCCTTTTCCTGATTACCGGCGCACTGTACTTCATCAGCGTCTTGCTGCTGACCTTGTTTGAGGACATGCCCATTACCAGCCTGCTGTTTGAAGCCGCGTCGGCCTTGAGTACCACCGGCATGAGTCACGGCATTACCCACAAGCTGTCCACGCCTAGCCAGATCCTGATCATGGTGCTGATGTTTGCAGGCCGACTCGGGCCTCTAACCCTGATTTACTCGCTGGCCACCCGCAAACGCAGCCGTATTCGCTATCCGGAAGGCAACTTCCAAGTGGGCTAAACCTGTCGCTAAACCACAGATATACAAGAAGTTTTAAGAAAAACGACTATTGTCACCGAATTTTGGTATGGTTAATGGATGTAAACATCGAACAACTACTGATCAGGATGCAGGCTTATGGATCACAGGAAGATGGCTACTTTAACCAAGCGCGCTGGCACCGGGCTTAGCGCGCTTTGCCGGGAACTGACCAGCCGTGGGATTAGCTACCACCCGCTGGTCGAAATGTATCAAAGTCAAATGGCCGTTATTGGTTTGCTCAGTGACGAAGTTGTCGCCCTGCGCAAAGAGCTGGACGATCTAAAAAAAGTAGTTAAGAAAAACGGCTCATGAGCCGTTTATTTTTTGCCTGCGATTAAGGCCCCCATTCCCCTGCCTACACCTCTTGAAGCGGCCCTGTCCACATCCATGACTGTCACCCTGCCCCGTTTTTGGCTGTGCGCCGCTTTAGCCTTGTGTTCTGCCACTGCCTACAGTCAAAACGATCGGGTTCTGTCTACACAAAAGCAGCCTGGCTCCCTTCCCGGCATTGCGCCTATCCCGCCTGCGGCTCCCGTTCTGAACTACGGGACGACCTTGTTCACGCCCGACTATCAGGGTGTGCGCCTGCATACTTACCTGGATGAATGGCAGCGTCAGACTCAGCTGGACTCCGGGGAACTGGCAACTCCGGCGCGTCAGGACAATCTGTTTATCGTCTTGCACTACCGCTACACCAACACCAGCCCTCGTCCACTGAATCCGCAGATCCATCGGCCACGCCTGTTTCTGGTTGACCCTTCAGGCCAGAAAGTAGCGCCCAATCAGCGAGCGACACAGGACTATCGCTACGCTCATGATCTGGACACGGTTGGCCCTGACAAAATCAACCCCTTGGTGAGCGTTTCGGATGTCGCAGTCTTTGAGATCAGCCCAGCCTTGTTTGATGCCACTCGCTGGCACTTTATGATCCAGGAAGGCCAGGCTATCCGCATTCCTTTGACGGTTGTCCCTGAAAAACCGTCTAAAAACGCCGAATAAACATAATAGACACCCCCTCCATACCAATAAATCATTAAACTCTGCGCTCAGACAGACCCGTCTTATAAACAGGCATGGAATAATACGGGGCCATATAAGCGAAATTAGTCGACAAAGCTCTCACCTCACATACGGTGAGAGCAAGGAAACAAGATTGCGTCATACCCCCTTTCGGATCAGCGCCACCCTCATCGTTGCCAGCGTCCTGCTCCTGCTGGTGCTGAGATCACTACCCACGCGCCCCGAACCCGGTCCTGAACTGATCCAGGTAGAAGGCGGCTCTTTTATGGCCGGCAATTTTCAGGTTCCCATGCGTAACTCCGACGGTGAGTTGTCCGTGCAATGGGTGGCACAGCCGGATCAGGGGGCTCTGGAGCCCTACCCGGTAGAGGTCAACGCCTTTTCCATCATGAAAAAAGAGGCAACTAACGCCTTGTACGATCGCTTCTTGAAGCAAACCAAGCGCCCTGCGCGCTGGCAGCCGGTAAAAGGCGATGGCGAACAGGTCGCCAATATGCCCTACGACGAAGCCGAAGCCTTTTGTGCCTGGTTAGGAAAAAACAACGGCCTGGACATGCGCCTGCCTACAGAGGCTGAATGGGAATACGCGGCCCGCAGCCGTGGCCAGCCCTTTCCCTGGGCAACCGACAACGGCCAGTGGCAGGCAGGCCGCAACTTGCCTGAGCAAGGCAATGAAGCAGACAAAAACAAGACGGGCGCCTTCCCACCCAATCCGCTGGGCATTCAGGATATGGCCAATGGCCTGCATGAATGGGTGATCTCAGACCCGACCCGGGATCCAGCCCACGTACGGATTTTCAAAGGCGGCAGCAATGAGGGAGCCAGCTCACGCCACACCATCCCCACACGCGGCATTGTCTTTCCCTTGTCGGAAGCGGCTATTGACGCCAAGCCCGAACTGGCTCGTCTGAAAGGCCGCCCAATAGGCACTGTGTATTTCCAGCACTCCACCGCGCGTTGTGTGGCCCCCTTGAAAACCAACGGCACGCCACCCGTATCGGCCACGCAAAACACCATCCTGCCACCGATTTTTGATGATGTGACGGACAAGCGCAAACCAAGCGACGAACCTTAAACAATCCCCGGCGGCAATCCACTGGTACAGACGGCCACAACCTTGGCGTCGTCTTCGCTGGTGGATAAATAGATATGTCCGATACCACTGTCAAAATACGCTGACTCGTGGGCTTCCAGAAACAGGGTTTCGCCAGTTTCAAACTGAATGGCAATAGAGCCGGACAGCACGATCACAAACTCCTGCCCAGAGTGACGGATATAGTCGTCAAACTCGCTGGCATCGCGTGAATCAATCACGGCCAGAATCGGATTCATGTGCTTGCCGCTGAGCTCGCCAAACAACAGGCCGTATTCATAGTTGCGGGTGGCATAGCCAGGGGTGGCCGTAGATTTATGGCTGGAAATGCCCACTTCGGTGGTGGGCAATGGCTGCGCAGTTTCCTGATCGGGAACGGCAAACAAAGAACCGACTTCAATATTCAGGGCACGGGCCAGGACCACAAACTTTTCATAGCTTAAAGTGACCTGCCCCAACTCTGCTTTGGAAATGGTAGATAGCGCCAAGCCAGTTTTTTCAGACAACTGCTTGAGTGTCTGTTTTTGATTATGTCGGGCTTGGCGCAGGCGGGTTCCTACCTGTTCCTTGCTGAGCAGTTCATTACGTAGCATTCCTGGATTGTAAGCGGCGCAAACGGAACCAGGCAATCAGAATCCAGGCCATCAAAACAAAGCCCAGGTAACCGAAAAACGGATATACCGTACCCACCAGATTGATGAAACCAATCTTGGCGCCCACCAGTCCCAGCACCCCGGCGATAGCTGTACCGATATTGAATTTACGGGTATTGGGCGTAAAAATCCGGGCCGAGAAGGAATACAGCACACCCACCGAGGTCGTCAGAATCATGGCGAAAATCACCACGGACATAATGGTTCCCAGCAGTTTGGACTGTTCAGTAGCCAGCATCAGCATGGGCAAGGCCGCCGAGCCAATCGTATCGATACGGCCAAACACACCGGCGCTGATCAGCACAATCAAAAAGCCCAGCAACAAGCCACCTACCAGTCCACCGAGCAAGGCATTGCGCCGAGAAGTCGCTTGCGCACCGGCAATCATCAGGAACGGCGCCCCCACCACCATGTTGTAGGACACGTACAGCAAAGAGCCAACCAGCCAATGCCCCGCACCTTGTGGTTTAGTCTGCGCAATCACATCCAGTTCTTCTAATGGCAAATCCCGCGTATTCCAGCTGTAAATACACAGGAAAATCATCATCAGAACCAGGATGGGCGTGACGCTGCCAATAAAGGCCATCACCCGATCCACGCGCAAGAACACAATCAGCACGGTAATCAGCATGACGGCGATACTGCCGTATTGCGCCGGCACGCCCCATTGCTGCTCCATCAGCGAGCCGCCACCAGCAAACATCACCACGGCAATCGCATACATGAAGAAGGTAATCATGATGTCGACCACCACACCCAGACGCGGCCCACAAATCAGATACAAGCCCTCTTTGAAGGAATGCGATACCGAAACCTGGCTAAGCTCCCCCACCGCCATGCCCAGTATCGTGAAGCACAGACCACTGACCACCCCTCCCAGCAGCCCCCAATACCCAAAGCTGCTGAAAAACTGCAATATCTCTTGTCCTGATGCAAAGCCGGCCCCCACCACCACACCGACAAAGGCCATCGCAATGCCCAGGATATTTTTTATATTCGACATGCTTTCTCCTCCGGGAGATCAAAGTGCTGCTGTTTTTATGTTCTGAAACGAGCGGGTGATACCACAGCCGGATCAATATTCAGGGCCTTCAAAGAATCGGGCAGATCCTGCTTTTGCAACAAACTGGCCGCCAGCAAGGACGCGCCTGCGGCGGTTTGAATCCCATAGCCACCTTGACCGGCCAGCCAGAAAAAGCCGGGGCAGTTTGCATCCTGACCAATCACCAGCTCACCATCAGGAGCAAAACTGCGCAGCCCCGCCCAAGTGTGGCTGGGACGACGGATACGGAGCTGAGTGCGCTCTTCAATACGGTAAATGCCGGTGGCCACATCCAGCTCTTCAGCCACGACATCATGGGCATCCACGTCGTCGGCATTGGCCGGTGAACCCAGCAACATGCCGGCATCGGGCTTGAAGTAAAACTCTTCGCCAATATCAATGACGGCGGGCCAGTCACGATGATCCACACCTTCGGGCGGCGAAAACAGGAAAGCGGAACGGCGTTTGGGTTGAATGCCCAAAGCCTGCACGCCACAGCGTTCTGCCAAGGTATCAGCCCAGGCACCCGCCGCATTGACCAGCACACGAGTGCGCAAACTTGCAGGCTCGGCGTTGAGCTGAACTTCCCAACATTCGCCATCCCACTTGGCCGACACCACTTCCGTATCCAGACGCAGTTTCACACCCTTGGCTTGTGCACCTTTCAGAAACCCTTGGTGCAAGGCATGCACATCCATGTCCTGACCCTGACCGTCATACAAGGCACCGGCCAACTGCGCAGGGTCCAGACAGGGCACCATGGCCAAGGCTTCTTCGGCACTCAAGCGGCTCACATCCAGACCTTGTTCATGCCAATCCTGATACTGGCTGTCCAGCAAATCCTGCTGATCGGCGGTCCCCACATACAGCACACCGCGCGGCAGCAAAATTGGCTGATCGCTAAAGCCCGCAGGTGGATGGCTGAAAAAATCATTGCCCGCAACAGTCAAGGCACGAATCGTTTCCGTACCATAGGTTTCAACAAACATCGCAGCCGAGCGTCCCGTGGAGTGATACGCAGCATGGGACTCTCTTTCCAGAACCAGCACTTGGGCACTTTCGGGCAAACGGTAGGCCAAAGACACGCCTGCCATCCCGGCTCCAACAATTACGTAGTCGTACACCATAAAATTCTCATATCCGATAATTGAGGGCTAATAGTAGGTCTTTCCAAGAAAAACATCCAAGAGGGTTTTTACTAGGCGGACACTTCGGGCTTGCTTGCAAGCCTTGTGTGGCGCCAGATCGAAGTCATTTCAGTTTAGATACAGGCCCTTGCATCTGGTCCAGTTGTTGCTGCTCCGGAAAACTGGAAGAACCTCACAGCTGACGGTTGAGCATCGCAAGCCTGTCCAAGCCTCTCATTCTTTTTAGTTCTCAATCTGCCATTTAGCCGCCATATAAGTGGCGCTTTAAGTTTGCAATCGCAACTCGCTATAAGCCTATATACATAACCCTTGAGTTAGATCAATTCTGCTCCGAACAACGGTTTCTTGCCTCCTGGGCTCTCTATACCATCCGTACTGAGTGTGACTCGAAGTTATTTGACGCATTTATTTAATAATTATGGGTAATGTCTATGAATGTCTTATCTAAGACCTTGATCCTTGCACTAGTGGGGTTGGGGGCCGCTTATGGTGGATCTCAGCTTATTTTGTCGCAACGCAGCATCGTCTCCCCCTCGGCAAGCACCATCAAGCTGGATGATGACGCCCTGATCAAGCAGGGAGCCTACGTCTCCCGCACCGGCGACTGCGTGGCCTGTCATACCGTTCCTGGCGGTCAAAAGTATGCAGGCGGCCTGGCCATGCAAACCCCGCTGGGAGCGATCTACTCCACCAACATCACACCCGACGAGGACACCGGCATAGGCAATTACACCCTGGACGAGTTCAAAACGGCCGTCCAGCACGGAGTACGCAAGGACGGCGCTGCACTCTACCCCGCCATGCCCTACCCCTCCTACTCGGTCATGAGCGACGAGGACATGAATGCCTTGTACGCCTATTTCATGAAGGGCGTTCCGGCGGTCAAACAGCAAAATGCCGAGCCCACTTTGCCCAAGCTCTTCCAGATGCGCTGGACCATTGCTTTCTGGCAATGGTTGTTTGCTCCCACTGATCAGACATTTGTGGCTGATGAAGGCCTGGATGATCTGAAAAACCGGGGGGCTTATCTGGTGCAGGGCCCCGGCCACTGCGGTGCCTGTCACACACCGCGCGGCGTGGCATATCAAGAACTGGCCTTGAGCCTGAAAGACGGCGACGACTATCTGTCCGGTGCCGTGATTGATGGCTGGCGCGCCAAGAGCCTGCGCGGCGAAGGTCGTGGCCTGGCCAGCTGGTCTGAAGACGAGCTGCTGGATTTCTTTGCCACCGGCCGTACCGATAAAGTAGCGGCCTTTGGCGCCATGACGGATGTGGTCGAACACAGCACTCAGTACATGACACCTCGGGACCAGAAGGCCATGGCGCAGTATCTGAAATCCCTGCCACCCGTCAAAGGTCGCAACCCCGAGATCCCGCACCAAGCGGATACCACTACGCAAACACAGCTGGATGGTCAGTACACCTCGCCCGGCGCCTGGTTGTATGCCGCCCACTGTGTGACCTGTCACCGGGCCGACGGCAAGGGCGTACCCCGTGTTTTCCCGGCACTGGCCGGCAACTCGGCTGTTTTTGCCAACAACCCGCAATCGGTCATTCAAGTGACCCTGGAAGGTGGACGCATGCCTGAAAACAGCGTCGACACAATGAGCTTCACCATGCCTGCCTTCCGCCATTTGGGCGACCAGGAAATCGCCGATCTTGTTAACTACATTCGTACCAGCTGGACCAACCAGGCCCCCACCGTGCAGGCGGCCGACGTTGCCCACATCCGCCAGTTTGTAGCCAATAAATCGCCCAATATCCTGCCTCAAGGAGCCAGCCATGAGTAAAGCCAAAACCCTGTCCGTTCTGGCTGTGGCCATTGCCGGTGTCGCAGCGGCAAGCTGGTATGCCTTTGCAGCCAGCCCCGCCCTGACGGGCCCGACCCCAGCCACGTATCCCATTATTAATGTGGAAAGCAAAGAGGTGGTGGGTCAATACACCATTCCTTCGGACCTGCTGATCGAGAAAGAACCAAACGCCGACGCCATTTTGTACGGCAAACGCCTCTTGAACGAAACACGTCGTCTGCTGCCCGACAATGTGGGCGCCGCCATGAACTGCAATAGTTGCCATATTGACCAAGGCAAAGCTCCGCGCGGTGCGCATTACATCAACAGCTTTGTCAGCTACCCGAAGGTCATGCCCCGCTCGGGCAAGATGGTGGACTTGGCCGGCCGCATCAATGGCTGTTTCATGCGCTCCATGAATGGCAAGGCCATAGCTGTAGACTCGCCGGAAATGCAAGGCATGCTGGCGTATATGAAGTGGTTGGCGCAAGGGGTTCAAGCCGGTCAAAAAGTCCAGGTGCCTATTGACGGCCCACTGGATCATGATCTGATCCCCAATCCCGAGCGTGGTAAAGCACTTTATGCGGTCCAATGTGCCAGCTGCCACGGCTTTGAAGGTCAAGGCCTGAAGGATGAACGCGGCAATATCGTATTTCCGCCATTATGGGGGGATGAATCCTTCAATATAGGCGCAGGTATGGCACGTACCTTCAAGGCCGCGGTATTCATCAAGTACAACATGCCCATGAGCGTGGCGTCGCACGGAGCCTGGGGCCAAGGAGGTGTGCTGAATGATCAGGATGCTGTGGACATTGCCGAGTACTTTACGCATATGCCACGGCCTGACTTTGCGGGCAAAGTGAACGACTGGCCGAATGGTAAAAAACCCAAGGATGCACGGTATTAACATCCGCGCTTCCTGATTGGATTAAAGCGTGCCAGACGCTTTTTCCAGAAGGTCTGCCCCCCCAAGACAGACACCCTTAAAGCCATTAACACTGCCCTCTTGATGAGGGCAGTGTTTTCCTGTTTCGCGAAGCACCGGCACTCAATTGCAGACTGTTTCCACCATTTTGGCTGTACTTCCAAGCCTGACAAGCAGACTGCGATAGTCATCACTTTCCGCCTTGCCCTCTCCTGCTCCTCCCTGCTCAATTCAAGCTCCTTGCCATCCCTATCATTAAGCGCAATCGTGTAGCATCGTTCCTCTCTCTATCCTTGAAACCCAGCTACTCATCAGGTGAACGCATGATCCATGGAAAAACCCTGGCGGCCTGGCAAGACAGCCATCCCCTTATCCGCGATCTGATCGCCCTGAAAGAAAGCACCTGGTTCAATCCAGCCATCGCCCCCACCGCCCAAGCCCTGGCAGATGTGGGACTGGACGCCAAGGATGTGCAGGCTGCCAGCGCGCGTCTGCAACGCTTTGCGCCGTATCTGAAGGCCGTCTTTCCAGATACCGCAACCAGCAACGGCATTATCGAATCCCCTCTCAAGCCCTTGCATCAGCTACGCCAAACACTGATTCAAGAAAACGTGCTGGAGCAGGCAGGGGCCTTGTGGCTGAAGGCTGATAGCGAACTTCCCATTTCCGGTTCCATCAAAGCCCGTGGCGGCATCCATGAAGTCCTGAAACATGCAGAGGATCTGGCACTGGAAGCAGGCCTGATCACGCTGACGGACGACTACAGCCAGCTGGATAGCGAACAGGCCCGTACTTTCTTCAGCCAATACTCCATCGCCGTCGGCTCCACCGGCAACCTGGGACTATCAATCGGCATCATGAGTGCCAAGCTGGGCTTTAAAGTCAGCGTCCATATGTCTGCCGATGCCCGCCAATGGAAAAAAGACAAGCTGCGAGCCAACGGCGTCAATGTGGTCGAGCACCAATCCGATTACAGCGTGGCGGTGGAGCAAGGCCGCGAACAAGCCTCCCAGGACCCGCGCTGCTACTTTGTGGATGATGAAAACTCCCCGGATCTTTTTCTGGGCTATGCAGTGGCTGCCGAACGACTGGCAGCACAGTTTCAGCAAGCGGGCATTGTTGTGGACGTGGACCACCCCTTGTTTGTCTACCTGCCCTGCGGCGTTGGTGGTGGCCCTGGTGGCGTAGCCTTTGGCCTGAAACTGATTTTTGGCGATGCCGTGCATTGCCTCTTTTCGGAACCGACTCACTCGCCTTGCATGCTACTTGGCGTCTATACCGGTTTGCATGATGAGATCAGCGTACAAGACTTCGGAATTGATAACGTCACCGCCGCTGATGGCTTGGCCGTAGGACGCCCTTCGGGCTTCGTGGGCAAAGCCATGCAGCGTCTGATCGACGGCTATTACACCGTCACGGACGAAGAGTTATACCGTTTGATGGTCATTGCCTACGAACAGGACAAGGTCAAACTGGAACCCTCCGCCCTGGCTGGCGTGCCCGGCATGGCGCGGGTATTGAACTCGCCTGAATATCTGCAGCGTATGAGTTTTACGCATGTTCAGCTGGAGAACGCTACCCACCTGGTTTGGGGAACGGGCGGCAGCATGGTGCCGGAGACGGAGTTTCAAACCTATCTGGATAAGGGGCGCAGCCTGTAAGCGGAAACAGACAGAACAGGCTCTTAGGCAAGGCTGCGCCTGTTCAATCTCCTGACGTAGGGCCGGACATCAAACTCCGGCTCTTTGCCTCTGCCGCCACACACCGGGCGAGACTCCTTCCAAACGGCTAAAAGCACGGCTCAGGCTGGACTCATTGTCATACCCCACCTGCGCGGCAATTTGCCCTATCGTCTGCGAACCGGCTGCCAACAAAAGCTTGGCTTTATAGATACGCCAAGCCGTCAAATACGCCAAGGGGGCTAGCCCGACAGCCGCCTTGAACAAAGCAGAAAAGGTGGACCGGGACAGCCCGATCAGTGCGCCCATTTCCTCCACCGACCACGGACGCGCAATCTGCTGATGCACAGCTTGCAAGACCGGGGCCATCCTGGGGTCTCGAATACCCGCCAACAGCCCTGCCCCCAAGGAGGCACAGTGCGATAAAGCCCGCAGCACCTGAATGAACATCACATCAACCAGACGGGCGTTAATCAGCTGAGTTCCATAATCCCGGCTTTGCGCTTCGGTTTGCAGCACATGCAGGATGCTTTTTATGGCGGCAGCATCTTCCGCCCTCAAGCGAGTGTGTACCAAGGGGCCAAGCGCACTGAACAGGGGTTCGGCAGCCAACTTGTTGAAAGCAAAGCGGGCCGTCACGATTTCAGTCAAAGCTCCATCGCCCCCATGGATGATCGGCTCATCATGCGGATACCGAGCCAAAGTCTCACAGGAAACCAGCGGACTTTCCTTGCCGTCACACAGCGAGAATTGCACCCCTGGTTGAACAAGCATGCAGGTGTCCGCTTCCAGCAGCACGGGATCGGCTCGCTGCTCTCCCTTCAAATAACAAGCCCCTTTGCTGACAATCAACAGCCGCGCATACTCGCCGGTGTCAAAGCTGACGCCCCAAGGCGCACACAGTTGGAAGCACGCATACAAAGCATGCTGCAAACGCATGCCATCCAGGATTTCATCAAAGGGGTTCATGACTATCAGACGATAAGACAGGAAAATCGGATTTTTAACTATAGATCGTCTGAAGCCTCAGGCCTAGCATGCTCCATGCAAGTATCAACAGGAGCATGCATGGACACCTACCGTTTTACACAATATGGCAGTTTGGACTACCTGGCACGAGGTCAGGAACCGCTTCCCGAACCAGGTCCCGGACAAGTGCGGGTTCAAGTCATGGCCTCGTCCTTGAACTTCAGAGACCGGTTGGTCATGAAAGGTACATTGCGCTATCCCACTACGCCAGGAGCTGTACCACTGTCAGATGCAGCAGGAATCATTGATGCCCTTGGCCCCGGCGTGCAGCGCTTCAAGTTGGGCGACCGTGTCATCAACAGTTTTTTCCCGAACTGGTTCGGTGGCCCAGCCTACGCAGGCCGGGAACAATATGGTGTTGAGCATGACGGCTGGCTGACTCAATACAAAGTCGTGTCGGCAGAGGCCTTGTCGCCTATGCCCGCCCATCTGAGTTTTGAAGAGGCAGCAACCCTGCCTTGCGCAGCCTTGACGGCCTGGTCCGCACTGGCCGGTATTAATGCAGGCGATACAGTGCTGACACAAGGAGCAGGTGGCGTGTCCATTTTTGCCATTCAATTGGCCAAGGCAATGGGAGCCTACGTCATCTCCAGCACTTCTTCAGACAATAAGTTCGACAAGCTGCTGCAGTTAGGGGCTGACCAGGTTTTCAACTACAAAGACACGCCAGAATGGTCCGAGCTTGTACGAGACTACACGCACGGCGAAGGCGTCAATCGTATTGTCGATGTCGGTGGTCCGGTGACAATTGCGCAATCCATCAAAGCGATTGCTGTAGGTGGGCAAGTGTCCTTGATCGGCTCCTTGGGAAAATCCGTGCAATCGCTGGATGTCATGGATCTGGTCTTTAGTCAAGCCAACTACAAAGCCATTGGTGTAGGTAGTCGCAGTGATCTGGAAGCCATGAATCGAGTCATTAGCCAGCACCGAATCCATCCGGTGATCGACCGGGTCTTCAATTTTAAAAACGCTCATGAAGCCTACCGCTATCTGCAAGAGCGCGATCGCTTTGGAAAAATCGTGATCCATCACTAATGACGGAGTCCGAGCATAAGATAAATCAAAGCTAATTGAGAAGCAGTTGTAATACAATCCCGCCATGTCTATCCACCGGCACTGCTCTCTCGCTAAGAATGGCATAGCCTGGCAAATTCTTTTTTGCCTGGCGATCCTGTCATTTCTAAGCCGTTCGCTGGTCCCGGCAGGCTACATGCCCGATAGCTCGGGTGAACAGAATGGCTTCTTTTCCGTCACGCTTTGCGCCCCCGGAGGAACGCCCAGCACGATCTGGATGAGCCTGACAGGACAGGCCGATCCGCCGCAATCCAATGAACACGCGGATATGCAGAAGTGCCCTTACGCACTGGTCCTGTCTCAAGTAGCCCTACCCAGCGCTGATATGGCAAGCCTGGATGTCCCGGTGGTTCACCAGCCTTTGTTGCTAGTACACCGTAATCAGAGCTTGCCGCCCCTGCCTGCCTTGGGGCCACCACTAGGGTCACGCGCTCCCCCTGTCAACCTTGCTTGATCTCTCGTCGTCGACTGCCGTATGTGCAGTCGCTTTTCAGCGAAGTCATTCAAGGTTTTTTTATGTCCATTTTTTGTGTTTCTGCACAGGCATGCGCCGTGCAGACCGCCCCTTTTTCGCGCTCTCGTCACTCGGCACAAACATCACCACGCACACGAAGCAGCGTCCTGGCTCTGACCTTGCTGTTTTCCAGCTCCTGGACCAGCCTTGCACATGCACAGACGCCAACACTGGCTCCCGTCATCGTCACTCCAGAGCGTGGTAAAAGTCTGACCGTTCCAGACCTGCAAAGCGCTCAAAAAACCATTGAACAAGTCGCGGGCGGGGTGGCGCTGGTGCCCGAGAGCGCCTGGCGTGACACTAAGGCCGCCACCGTCAAAGACATGCTGGACTACACACCCGGGGTGTTTGCACAGCCCAAATGGGGAGATGATGCACGTCTGTCCATACGTGGCTCGGGTCTGTCGCGGTATTACCATCTGCGCGGCATCAGCTTGTACCAGGATGGCATTCCATTAAATGACCCGGACGGCAGCAGCAATTTTCATCGCATCGACCCTACAGCCTACCGCTATACCGAGGTCTATAAAGGCGCCAATGCCTTGCAGTACGGAGCCGCTACTTTAGGTGGAGCCATCAACTTCGTCACCCCCACCGGCCACGATGCCGACACCTTTCAAGGACGTCTGGATACCGGTAGCTTTGGCTGGCGGCGCGTGCAACTTGGCAGCGGTTTTGCGGGCGAGAAGCTGGATGGCGTGATTTCCGGCTCCTGGCAAACTCAAGATGGCTACCGAGAGCAAAGTGCTGGCCATTCCTTGCGAGCCAGCGCAAACCTGGCTTGGCGGCTTTCAGACCGGTCAGAAACCCGTTTTTACTTGAGCGGCTATCAAATTCACCAGGATATTCCCGGCTCGGTCAGCCGCGATCAGGCTCTGAATAATCCACGGCAAGCTGCCAAAGCCAATAAAGAGCACGACTGGCAGCTCAACCTGGACGGAGGCCGCATTGCCAACCGCACAGTGCTGGTCATGGGAGAGACTCAATACGAACTGGGTGGCTGGTTCGAGCAAAGCTCACTACGGCACCCTATTTATCAGTTTGTTGATAGAGACACGAGCAGCTACGGCGCTTACGGCAGGCTGGTCAACACCAGCCCGCTTGCAGGCAGAGACAACCGCTTCACGCTAGGCTTGACTTGGTCGGCAGGCAAGACTGATGCTCAAAACTCTGTAAACGTAGAAGGCAGACGGCGGGAGAAGCTGTCTGCCAGCAAAGACAGGGCCAACAACCTGAGCGCCTATGCCGAAAACGCCTGGAGTCTTGGTTCGGACTTATCCCTGATTACCGGCCTGCAGTACATGCACGCCCAACGTAAGCGTCAGGACTTGTATAACGGCGGCCTGCCCGCCACCCGATCCGGGGACAAGAGCTACAACTTTTTCAATCCCAAATTAGGCCTGTTATGGGATGCAGGTCCGCAGTGGCAAATCTACGGCAATATTTCCCGCAGCGCCGAGCCGCCAACTTTTGACGACATGACGTTCTCGACCCGCAATGATCTGGATCGTCTGCAAGCTCAACGTGCCACCACCTTCGAAATAGGCACCCGGGGGGAAAACGGAAACGTGGCCTGGGACGTCTCCCTGTACCATGCCCGCGTCAAAAACGAGTTGCAATGCATCAGCGCGCCCTGGAACATTTGCGACAAAACCGTCAACGCAGATCGCACAACCCATCAAGGCATAGAACTGGGTGTGCAGTGGACGGCCGCTCGTGGCTTGTTGGTGCAAGGTCTGCAAAGTGACAGCCTGGACATCAAAGGCGCCTACACCTACAGCAACTTCAAATTCGACAATGATCGGGACTGGAACAACAATCAAATGCCCGGCGTACCCAAGCATTATCTGCGGGCAGAGATTATCTACAAACACCCGTCGGGCTTTCACATTGGCCCCAATGTGGAATGGGTGCCCCAGGCTTACTACGTGGATAACGCCAATACCACCAAGACCAGCTCCTATGCCTTGCTTGGCTTGCGAGCCGGATGGGAACGCGGCCCCTACTCCTTCTATATAGATGGCCGCAATCTGACAGATCGTCGATACATCGCCAGCGCCAGCATTACGGACTACGCCACAACCTCTTCGCCCTTGTTCGAGCCGGGCACAGGGCGATCTGTCTTTGCTGGTGTGCAGATCCAGTATTGATCCCGCTTTTTTTCATCTTGTTAAGAGGTTCGTCATGCCCGTCAAATCGCGGCTATCGCGCTTTACATACCGGATCACTGCCTCTTGGCTGCCCACAAGTCAGCTAGGCACTCAGCTCGGGGCGACAGCCCCACCCTGTCTTTTATTAGCTTGAGAAACAAGGAGTCCTTATGAAAACCGCTTCACAACATCACCAGACCTTCAAAGTGGCACTCCATGGGCTTTTCTTCGCCATGGCTTTATTCATCTTGTTCGCTATGTTCACGGGCATGGCTCACGCTGCACCATCAGAGGCCGATCGCATCTCCCAAGCCATGAAGGCGATTTGGGACAGCCCCGAAGCCCCTCTTGTGGTGGAGCCTATCGTAATCGAGGGTGACTACGCCCTGGCGGGTTGGACGCAACTGACACGTGGTGGTCGTGCGCTATTAAAGAGTCGTCATGGGGAATGGAATGTTCATATGTGTGGTGGCGATGGCTTGAACGATGTCGAGACTCTAACCATGGCAGGCATGAGCGCTGAAGCGGCAGAACGCCTGGTCAAGAACTCCAGCGAGGCTGAAGCCAAACTGCCCGCCGAGGTCACCGCCAAATTCTCCACCTTTGGAGACAATATGGTGGTGGATCACAACCATCAACCCGACTAATCCAGGAAGGAGAACCCGCTGCGCAAGGACTGAGTCAACAAGGAATCAGTGCACCGGGCCGGATCGCCGGGCCGCCGGGCCGCCGGATCGCAACTTGCCCTACTCAGTCTGAGTGTGGTCATGCCCGCACTGTCCACACTTCTTGCGCGGAAAGGGCGAATAACTGGTGAACAAGCTCTGGCTACCCATGAACGGCGACAAACCGCACTTTGGGCAAGTAAAAACGGTCATGGCTACCAAGCCCTGGCCCAGAATATAAAAGCCAAAGACTAAAAACCCGAAGGTCCCCAACACACGGTCGAACACAGGCAGCCCAAAATACAAGGCGACCAGGAGCAAGATATTGAACAAGGTGAACAGCCAGGCTTTTTTGTAGAGCGACATTAATGACCTTTTAAAACCAGCTCCCACAGCCAGGAAGTGATTTAGCGATTTAATTCAAGCGTGGACAGTTTACGGGATTCAGTCCGCATGGGAGAGGACTGAGCAAGCTGGTCACAATTTCGCCCCGGCCGTGACAAGCAGGCAGCTATCCCGCACAAGCGATGAATGTTTCTGAATGCAATGTTCCGGCAATACCCATCCCTCATGATCTAGGATCTTCCAACAAAATCCCATTACGGACCATGAACCTCGCTTCTTTGCCCTCTCTTGTCCCAGCCCGACAACAGCTTCTGCGTGCCCTGGGTATCGCCCTGCTGCCCTTGGCCTTGGCAGCCTGCGACAGCGGCTCCAGCACAGGCGGCAGCCACTCCCCCGAAGCCCCCGTCGTGACGCCACCCGTCACTGAAGACCCGGAACCACCTCGCAACACCGCCTATCTGGACAGCAAGGCAGGCGATGTCATCAAGGTCCGCATCGAAGAACTGCATCCCACCCAAGCGGCCATTGGCTACGATCAGGTTTACTACAAGCTGGGACGCTGGCAAGGCGATCTGGATCGGCCCACCTGGGCTAAGGACCCCAAACAGCAACTGGACTACCTGAATCGCACCATCGGCAAGAAGTTTGACGACTACTGCGAGGATATGGGCGGAACCGAACGTGCTCAAAAATTTCTGACCATCGCTGAGGCTCAAGCTGCCCGCCTGGACCAGCCCACCACGTATCTGTGCAAAGACCCTCTGGGCTCGCAAACAGCAAACCTGAAAACCGTGGTCGTAGGCTGGGACGGCAATCTTTATCTGACCGATGGCCACCACACCTTCTCCTCCCTGCGCGAAATCCCGGACGGCGGCCCCAAACTGCCCGTCTGGGTAAAAGTCAGCGCCAACTACAGCGACATCCGCGAAGCGTCCGCCTTCTGGGAGCGCATGAGCAAAGAGAAACTGGTCTGGCTGCGTGATGGTGAAAACCAGGCTATTACTGTCGAGCAACTGCCCACCCGCGTTGGGCTGGCCAACGAAAAAGAAGCCGGTGGCATGCAGGAAGATCGCTATCGCTCCCTGGTGTATTTCACCCGCGACCTTGCCTATAAAAACGGCAAGCTGCCTGAATACGCAGAGTTTCTGTGGGGCGACTGGCTGCGCCGCCAAGCTTCCGAGGGCCAACTGCCCAAGCTGGACGAATACCAGATGGCCCCACCCGCCACACCGGCCCAGATTCTGGCGGTGAGCACCTTGAACAAGACCTTGAAACCCGGTGGTTCAGACGACAGCTACGCGGCTGCCGTGCGCGATGCAGCCTTGAAAATGACGGCTCTGAAAGACACGGATCTGGTCTTTGAAGACCGTGATGCAGCAGCTTTAGGCCGTATCGTCCTGGAACCGGACGCTGCCAGTGACTCCGACACTAAAACAGCGCGCGACACCCTGGAAGAACTGCCACGCAACGACGTCAAATCTGACGGTAGCCCACGGGGTGCAGGAAAGCTGTGGTTTGCAGTGAACTACCGCAATTGCGGCAAGCCTGCGGCGGGGACTTGCTGGGGGTGGTAATACAGCTAGTCAGGACCTGATCAAATAAAAAGCCCGCAATGCGGGCTTTTTAAATAGCTAGACGCACCGCAACAACTTGGACTATCCCCACTCTTGAGACAAGCGAGCAATCCCTTTCACCAATACTCATCAAATCAAGAAGAATGCGTCCATCGCCATTCAAGAAAAAAATAGCTATGATCGACAGGCTATTGATTAAGGGAACAACAAATTACCCTATGAAATAACATCAAGAAATTCATAAGGCGCAACGATTTACTGCGGAAAAAATCAAGAAAAACATCCTGAAATCTCATGCCCCTATCAATCTTGAGAATATAAATCGAACGAACAAGCAATGACGACGAACGCAGTTCAAGCTTTGAGGACTTTACACAAGAAAAATTAAGCAAAAGAAGAAAAGGAGCAATTCGGCTCCTTATTTTTTAGAAATCAAGTAACAGAATTTTAGTTTGATAGAGGAAGGTGAGATAGCGTTATGAAAACAATCGCAGTTTTAGCTCTTTCGACCGTATTGGTTGGTTGTTCTACTTATGCTGTTCCACGATACAGCATCTCTACCGATACAGTAGTCGCTCTACGGGCTGTTGGCGATGTAAAGGCCAGTGTTGGGGACTTCCGTAACGACAGTCCCACAAATAAAGACAGTCAGCCTAGGGAAATCATGTGTCGTGCAGTCGGGCCCATCAAAACACCTGATGGAGAAAGCTATGCCGACTATGTTCGCAAAGCGCTAATTAGCGAATTGATCATCGCAAATATTTATGAAAAAGAATCCACCCTTGAACTTACAGGCAGGCTGACTACCCTGGACTTTGACTCCATGGGCGGAACATGGACAGTGGGTATGGAACTTAGCTCTTCAAATGGAAAGTCAATTGCCGTCAACAACACCCATAAATACACCTCCAGTTTTTATGGTGAAACGGCATGCAATCAAACGGCACAGGCAGGCTTGGGTGCCATTCAGGATGCGATCCGCGCACTGGTTACCCACGCGGATTTCAAAACACTTCTGGCGGAAGAATCCAAGTAGGCCAAACACAGGCACACAGCCTCCAAATCATCGGTCTGACAGGGTTGGCCTCAATCCTTGCACAAGGTACACCCTGGAAAGCTTTCTGCAGCACAGACACCATTAAAGAAGCCAGGAGCCACCTGGCTCCTGAGCTTTACAAGCAAATCATCATTGGAGAGATTATGAAGATGAGAACAGCCTTGATCGGAGCCACTGCTTTTTGTATGTCATCAGCCGCGTATGCTGCTGAGCTACCCCGATACGACCCAAACTCCTACTGTGAAAGCGTCTCCGCTGTTTCAGGAGGTTCGGCAATGATCGCAAACGAATGCATCAAAATGGAGCAGACTGCCTACAACAACTTGAAAAGAATTTGGGAGTCTGTCCCTAGCAAGACAAGCACTTATTGCGACCGCGTGGCACGCACGACCGGCGGCAGTTATTCCATTTTAGAGAGCTGCATCGAAATGGAAATAAGCGAATCCGGTGCTCCCCAAAAGTTCCAGTTTTAAAACAGTCACTCCAAATAGATAAGCGGCCGTACGCAGATGACCAATCAAGCTCAAAACTCCCCCATCATTCTTCATGAATGCACCGTCCTGGGCGCTCCCGGATTTCCGTTTCTACCCGGCGATAGTGTCAATCTCGTTTTTGAAGGTGACACGGTAAGCTGCAACTCGGCTACCAGAACCATCCCCTTCTCTCTAATCGAAGTGGCCGATCTCTCTGTCAATGGTCCCGGCACAGTCGTAAGCGGCGGAGGTTTTATTGGAGGTGGATTCGATGTCGATGGGGCACTGACCGGGATGGCAATAGCAGGTGTCTTGAATGCCTTAACCAGCAAGAAAACGACACAAACATTTATTGTTTTGACCACGAACTTTGGTGAACTCCATCTGCACTACAGCCTGATGGAACCCGCAGCGCTACGCATATTTCTGGGCGGTATCTTTGTCCGCCTGCGCTTTCTGAACACCCAATGGCGCCATGAAAGAGCAAGAGTGATCGAGGATCAACTGATCAGCGGCACAATTTCCGACGCAGAAGCAGAAACCTTCAAGGCAAGACTGCTCTCTTCGCCAAATTGGCCAGACCCGGCTCTGGAAGCAGAACAAGCGCGTCGGGAAAACAAGCGGCTTGCTGACCTCGGTCCTAAAGGCACATGTCCAAATTGCGACCAAATAATCCCTTTGCTCAGCGAAACCTGCCCGCATTGCCGGGCGAATTTTGGAGAATACGCCTCCTGGAGCGTTATTCCTTTGAAAGCCTGATCCTGCTCTACCCGCCATTGGCGGGTACATCCCATAAAACCACTACAGCAATAAAAAAAGGTCTACAGCAAAAATGCTGTAGACCTTTTTAAATTTGGTCGGAACGGAAGGATTTGAACCTTCGACCCCTTGCACCCCATGCAAGTGCGCTACCAGGCTGCGCTACGCCCCGAAAGAATTAAACTATAACCCTGTTCTTCCTTTCTTGCAAGTGTTTTTTAGATTTTTTCTTTCGATTCGAGATTATTGATAGTTAATCCCGGTGCCGATTGAAATCCACACTTGTCTGAACAGGCGGTCTGATTTTCGAAGCTCATTTTACCGAGCTAATCCGCATCAAAACCGTGAAGGCAGGAGTATACCTACTTGGGTAAAAAATGCAAAGCTATTGTGAACAGGCCCGCCCTTCTGATTGCATGATTCGCCATTGAGACAGGCTGGGGCCACCGGGATACAGCAGTCGCTCTGCCGGCAAGCGTTCCCATGGCAGGTCTGTCGTGCGCATGGAAACGCCTCCCGGGGCGGCTCCGACAATGATACGGTCACTGATACAGCCAAAGTCCGCCCTGAAATGTACAGCGCTTTTCAAGACCAGTATCTTCATTTGCTCCGGCTCTATCCCCACAAAACGGAACATGCTTTGATCTGCCATTTGCGACTTGTAGGAGGCCAGAACGATACGCACGCCCTCTATGCGCAAACAGGCACTAGGCCCCAGGTTCATGGCACAACCTGCGTAGTACGGGCCGGTGGCGGAGAACTGACCATCGGATACGGACTCGATATAGAAGCGTGCATGCAAGGGCATATCACCGGGAACACCGGATTTACCCCCCAGGGACAGCTCGATGCTTTTACCGGCCCCTGCCTGGTGGACCAGAGCAGCGCTTTCCGGATCCACGATCAAGCCTAAAGCCGCATCGGATACCTTGGCTTTCAGCAAGGCACGCAAGAGCCCACAGGTATCGGAGCTAGCACCGCCGCCGGGGTTATCGTGGGCATCGGCAATAATCACCGGGCCTTTGCCGGGATGACTCAGCGCCCATTGCACAGCTTCGTCCGGTTCGTACAGCTTGCCTTGGAAGCCTTGGGCTTTATCAAGCACCTCATCCAGAAAGCCTGCCAAACGGCTATCGGCTTCTTCCTGCGTCTGCGCATAGGCCCACAAAACCGCTCCGCATTCGGGCACGTCCGCAGCAGGAAAGCCCATGGCGAAGGACACGCTCCCCTCACCTTCTATTTCTTCCAGCGATGACAAGTGACGGTACAGGCTGGCAGCCGGTTCCATCTCGGTGCTTTGCCAGATCGCCGGGATCAGGAAGGGCAGTCGATGCCAGGCCAGTTCCGGGCGACGACCGCTTTGCAGACAACGCATCAGCGCCTGGAAAGTCCGCTCGCCCGTTTGCCCCATATCCACATGCGGGTAAGTTTTGTACGCCACCAGCATATCGGCCTGCGCCAGCATGGTGTCGCTGACATTGGCGTGCAAGTCCAGACTGGCGACCACCGGTACATCCGGTCCCACCATCTCGCGCACCAGAACCAGCAAATGCCCTTCCCCATCATCGCGATGCTCAGCTACCATGGCGCCATGTAAATCCAGATACACCGCATCCACGGGCAGAACTTGCTCCAGGCGGTACAGAATCTCCGCCACGATTGCCTCGTAAGTCATTGCCTCGACGGGCGCGGAAGGACTGGCGGCGGCCCACAGTAGCGGGACGCACTCGACCCCGGCTTGTGCGGCGGCGGCCATAAACCCGGCTGCGGGGATGTTGGCACCACGCAAGGCAGGCTCAATGGCCTCGGCGCGGCACATACCTGGCCAGCCGCCCCCATGCTCAAAGTCCGCCATCGTTGCCATGGCCGGGCCAAAGGTATTGGTCTCGTGCTGAAAACCCGCTACTGCAATACGCATCACTTGTCTCCGATTGCTCTTACGCTTGTCCCGCCAGTTGAAGGCAAAGCTGTTCGTAAATGTCCTTGGCCCCCAGAACATCATCGATAGCCACCGACTCATCCGCCGTATGCGCCTGCGCTTCCTCGCCCGGTCCCAGACCGATGGTGGGAATGCCACGTCGCCCGGCGGACTCGGAGCCATTGGTGCAAAACCACCAGGTATCCATTTCCACCACACGCCCAGCTTGCTGGACCGCTTGCACCATGGCTTGCGCCAAAGGAGCCGACTCATCCAATCGCCAGGCGGGCAAGTCCCGCTCCGGGCTGGCCTGCTGGCCTGTATAGGTTTGTACCTGACTGTCCACCAGTTCCAGCGAAAAGCCCTCCACGCCTGCCGCTTGCAAGCATTGCTCCATTTGCTTGAGTACCGATTCACTGCTTTCCCCCACCAGGGTGCGGCGATCAAAACGCACGATAACGGAAGAAGGAATCAGCGAAATTGAAGGATGCGGGTCGGAAATAATGTCAGTGGGCACCAACAAGGCTTGGCCGACTTGCGCATCCTTGGGCAAATCCAGTGTCTGCAAAGCAGAAATAGCTTTGGCTGCTGCCTGAATAGGATTCACCCCCAGATGAGGCAAGGCTGCATGCGCTGGACGGCCTTGCAGACGCAACAGAATCTCCTGCCGCCCTTTCTGCCCAACCATGATGCGCAAACGCGAAGGCTCACAAATCACCACGGCACCGGGCGTGCATTGTTCCAGAGCATGAGACAAGGCATAGCCTTCGATCACTTCCTCCATCACGCTGGCAGACACGGCAATACGCTGTTTCAAGGCGCCGCTACGAGCCGCTGCCGCCGCGCCACACAGAGCAGCGGCCAAGCCTGCCTTCATGTCACTGGTGCCGCGCCCATACATGCGGCCATCCTTGATCTGCGCTCCAAAAGGCTCCACCGTCCAGGTTCCAGCAATAGGGACCACATCCATATGAGCATCGAATAACAGCGCCAGCGGGGCCTGGGCCGGGCCCACAAAGCCCAGCACCGAACCTTTTTCATCAACACTGATTTGATCAAAGCCCAAGTCCCGCATGACTTGCTGCACAAAGTCCGCCATGGCCTGTTCCTGCCCGGACAGGCTGGGAATGCGCACAAAGGCCTGTGTCAGGCTGACGGCGTCCCAGGCCAGATCCATTTGCTTGTGTTCGCTCACGCCCATGGCACCACCGCTCCACGTTGCGAGCTGATCAAACCATAAGCCTCTGGTCGACGATGACGCTCAAAGTTGAAGGTCGTGCTTTTGTAGGAATGGCACAGATCCAGATCGCAGCGGGCAATGGCCAGCTCGTCACCCTTGGTCGAGCAAGCCGCGACAATCTCGCCAGACGGTGCAATGATGGCACTGCCCCCAATCATCTCGATGCCCTCTTCGCTACCCGCCTTGGCCACGCCCACCACCCAGGTGCCGTTCTGATAGGCCCCGGCCTGCATCACCAGATGGTTATGGAACATGGACAGGTCGTCGTGCTCGGGTGCGGGCGGATTATGAACCGGCGTGTTGTAGCCCAGCATGACCATTTCCACGCCCTTCAAACCCATGACGCGGTAGGTTTCTGACCAGCGGCGGTCATTGCACAAGGCCATGCCCATCACGCCCCCAAAGGCCGACCACACGCCGAACTCGTGGCCGGGTTCAAAGTAGTATTTCTCCAGATGCTGGAAAGCACGCCAGGGCTCGTCCTGGCCATGACCGGGCAAATGCACCTTGCGATACTTGCCCACAATCGTGCCGGTTTTATCGACCAGAATGGATACGTTAAAGCGACGCTTTACGCCGTTTTCAATGACCAGCTCGGCATAGCCCAGGTAGAAACCTATCTGCAATTTGGCAGCGGCATCAAACAAGGGCTGGGTGTCCGGCCCCGGCATCTGGGTTTCGTAAAAACAATCAAAATCGGAAATATCCTCGCTGAACCAGCGCGGGAAAAACGTGGTCAGTGCCAGCTCGGGAAACACCACCACATCAACATCCATTTTCTTGGCCTGATACAAATGGGCCAGCAAGCGGTCAACCACCTGCTTCTTGGTTTCGTTGCGCGCGATAGGACCCAGTTGGGCCGCAGCTACATTGACAAACCTGGACATGAAATATGAACTCCATCAACAATTAAGATCCGCCCTGGGCGGGATTCGGAACGCCCGGCCCCTCTCAATCAAGGGCCAGAAATCGAAAACAGACTGCGCGCCGGGCTGCGCACAAGGCTCAGCCCCCAGCTGCGCTGACACGCGCATCAATCAGGCATAAGCACAAAAATTCTGAAAATCCCAATGCACACCGGGTGCGGATTCCACCAGTTCACGGGTGTAAGCCTGACTAGGCTGGCTAATGACACGGCTTGGGTCCCCGGCCTCCACAATCCGGCCTTTTTGCATCACCACAATGCGATCGGAAATCTGCGCGGCAACACGCAAGTCATGGGTAATGAACAGGATGGCAACGCCGGTTTTGCGCTTGATATCGACCAGCAACTTGAGCACCTGCTCTTGCACCAGCACATCCAGCGCCGACACGGATTCGTCCGCAATCAGCACATCCGGCTCCATTACAATGGCGCGGGCCAGGCATAGTCGCTGCCGTTGGCCGCCCGAGAATTGATGCGGATAGCGCTCCAGCACATCGGCATCCAGGCCCACAATGGACAAGACCTCGGTCACGCGCTCAATGGCGACTTTGGGATCTACACCGATGTTGTGCATGCCCTCGGTCAAAGACTGGCCAATCGTCACGCGAGGGTTCAAAGAGCGATACGGGTCCTGAAACACGATCTGCACTTTGCGCCGCTGCGCCAGACTGCGATCCTTGCAGGCGGCGGGTAAAGTTTCACCGTTCAGAGTAATCTGCCCGGAACTGGCCTCAACCAGGCCAATAATGCAGCGCGCCAAGGTGGACTTGCCCGAGCCGGACTCCCCCACGACGCCCAGCACTTCATCTCGGCGGATATCCAGATTGATGTCGCTGAGCGCATGCATCTTGCGACCTTTGGAGAACCAGCAATCCGAGCCATAGACCTTGCCCAAACCACGGGCGCTCAGCACGATCTCGTTTTGCACTTCCTCTTTTGCAGGCGGATGCACATTGGGAACAGACGCAATCAGGGAGCGGGTGTAGGCTTCTTTGGGGTTGGACAGAATCTGCTGACACGTGCCCATCTCCACACTATCGCCACGCTTCATCACCAGAATCCGGTCAGCAATATCGGCCACCACACCAAAGTCGTGCGTCACAAAAATGACCGAGGTGCCGCATTCGCTTTGCAGTTCCTTGATCAGGCTTAGAATCTGCTTTTGCGTGGTCACGTCCAACGCGGTGGTAGGCTCATCCGCAATCAGCAAACGTGGCTGCAAGATCAGGGCCATGGCAATCATGATGCGCTGGCGCTGACCGCCGGACAGCTCATGCGGATAGGCCATGAAGAGTTTTTCCGGCTCCGGCAAACGCACGCGCTCCAGCATATTGATCACACGCTGGCGACGCTCCTGCCGGGAACTGCTCTTCTCGTGGATACGGATCACTTCGTCGATCTGCTCGCCCACCCGCTGCACCGGATTCAGCGCGGTCATGGGCTCCTGAAACACCATGGACATGGCCGAAGCCCGCAAGGACAGCAAATGCTCCTTGTTCATGGTCAGCAGGTTCTCGCCCATCAGCTCGATACTGCCTTGGCTGACACGCAAGGTATCGGGCGGCAACAAGCCCATGATGGCAAAGGAACTCAAGGATTTGCCCGAGCCGGACTCGCCCACAATGCAGAGGGTCTCGCCTGCATACACATCAAAGCTGAGCTTGTTCACCAACTGGCGGGGATTAGTCGCTTTAGTTTCGATGCACAAGTCCTTCACCGACAAAACACAGTGGGGCTTGGTCGTAGAGGTATTCATTGTTATGTCTCCTGCCCTCGTCATTTACAGCCGTGTGACCAGCTTGGGATCCAGAGCATCGCGCAAGGCGTCGCCCAGGACGTTGATACTGAGAATGGTGATGGACAGCACAATGCCGGGGTACAGCACGATGCCGGGAATCAGCTGAAAGTACAGGCGACCTTCGGCAATGATGTTGCCCCAGGAGGCCATCTCGGGAGGGATGCCCGCCCCCAGGAAACTCAAGATCGCTTCCAACAACACCGCCGAGGCAAACACGTAAGTACCTTGCACAATCAAGGGTGCGAAGGTGTTGGGGAACATATGGCGCGACAAGATCACGTAGGCCGAAGTCCCTACCGTCATGGCCGCTTCCACATAGGGCTCGGAACGCACGCTAAGAATCACGCCCCGCACCAACCGTGTCATGCGTGGGATCTCCGGGATGGCAATGGCGATCAGGACCGTGGTCAGGCTGGCACCGGACACCGACACCAGCGCAATGGCCAGCAAGATGCCAGGGATGGCCATCACACCATCCATCACTCGCATGATGACGGCGTCCAGACGGCGGAAGTAACCCGCCAGTGAACCCAGAATCACGCCAAAGAACACGCTGATGGCCAGGACACCGAACCCCACCATGAAGGACACTTGCGCCCCATACACCACGCGGGAATACAGATCCCGACCCAGTGCATCCGTCCCCAGCCAGAACTGCTCGGAAGGCGGTTGCAGACGCACGCTAGGGTCCAGTTGGGTAGGATCTTGCGTACCCAGAAACGGGGCAAAGATCGCCATGGCGGCCATCAGGATCAGGAACAGCAAGGCGGCACGGGCCGAATTGCTGGCGACCACTTTCTTCAATTTGTTGAGCTTTTGCATATTGTTCTACCTGTAAAAAGCGAGGGCTCAATAATCGATACGGGGATCGACCAGCATGTAGGAGATATCAATCAGCAAATTCACCCCTACATACACCAGCGAAAACAGCACGATCAGGCTCTGAATCACCGTAAAGTCGCGCGACAGCACCGCATCCAGCACCAAGCGCCCCAGCCCCGGAATGTTGAAGACCGATTCGGTCACCACCACCCCGCCGATCAGCATGGTGATGCTGATGCCGATAATCGTCAGGATGGGAACTGCCGCATTGCCCAGGGCATGACGTGTCAGGACACGACGCTCGTTCAAGCCTTTTGCACGGGCGGTGCGGATGTAGTCCTCGTTCAAGGTGTCGATCACACTGGTGCGCACAATGCGGGTAATCAGGGCGATGTACACCGTACCCAGGGACACCGCCGGCAAAATCAAATGCCGCAGGTGTTCCCACAGGCCTTCACTCAAGGGCTTGTAGCCCTGTACCGGCAACCAGCGCAGCTCCAGCGAAAACAGCAGGATCAACAAATAAGCCACGATGAATACCGGCACGGAAAAGCCCGCCACCGACCCTGCCATCACAAAGCGATCCAGCGACTTGCCTCGATACCAGGCCGAGCACACTCCTAGCGGAATGGAAATGGCCAAGGTGTAGGCCAGGGTCAACAAGGTCAGCGAAACCGTAGGTCCCAGACGATCCAGCACCAGATCCTTGACCGGGCGGCTGGAGATCAGGGACGTGCCAAAGTCCCCTTGCACCATGCTGCCCAGCCATTGCACGAACTGCACCGGCACTGGCTGGTCCAGCCCCATCTGATGACGGATTTCCGCGATCTGTGCATCCGTCGCGTTATCCCCCGCCACCAGAACAGCAGCATCGCCATGTGTCATGCGCAGGACCACAAAGATCACTAGCGCCACAATCAGCAATACCGGGATGGTGGCCAGTACGCGCTTGAAAATAAGCCCAATCATCGCTTCTCCACATTCCAGAAGACCGGAACCGGCGTTTGCAGAAAGCCATTCAGGTTCTTGCGCACGGCGCTGACCATCTTGAACTCACCCAGAGGGACGATCACACCTTCATCCATGATGTGTTTTTGCAAGTCCGTGGCCAAACGCCCCAGCTCGGACTCGCCACTGGCGCGGGCAAATTCCATGCGTGTCTTTTCAATGGCAGGGACATCCGGCCAGCCAAACCAGGCCTTGTCGCCGTTGGAGGCCACCGCCATGAAGCTCAGCGGATTGCTGACATCCACCAGCCCGGAATAGGTGGTGATGATGCTCCAGCCCCCCTCTTGCACGGGACGCTTGGAGGTGCGGCGAGTCTGCACGGTTTGCCAGTCCATGGCTTCCACATTGACGGTGAACCCGGCATTGCGCAGTTGCTGGGCAATCACCGGCACCACGGGCGAAGTCAGGAAGTCGGTGGGATGCAGCAAGACCACGGGCTCGCCCTTGTAACCGGCCTGCTCCAGCCGCTTTTTCGCACCGGCAGCATCCCCCTTGAAGTAGGCTTCAGAACCGGCTTGTGACGGGAAAACGCTGTGGCATCCAAACACGGCACCACACGTTTCAAAGTATTCCGGGTTGCCCACTTGCGCCTGCATCAAGGGCTTCTGGTTCAGCGCCATCATGGCGGCCTGACGCACTTGCTTGTTATTGAATGGCGGCTGCAGGAAGTTAAAGCGCATTTCAGTCTGCGCGCCCCGAGCCGTAGAAGCATTCAGAACAATGTCCGACTCGTTTTGCAGCAAGGGCAAGAGGTCCAACTGAACCTGATCGATCACATCAATCTCGCCACTGCGCAGCGCGTTCACCCCGGTCATGGCATCGGGCATGGCGACCCATCGCACACGATCTACCTTGACCTGCTTGCCACCGGCCAAACCGCTGGCAGGCTCATTGCGGGGCACGTAGTCCGGGTTTTTCTCGAACAAAGCCTGCACACCTGGGCGATATTCCTTCTCCACAAATCGGAATGGTCCCGAACCCACCGTAGAAGTAATCGCCTGACTGACCGGCGTGCGTGCCACCTCCTTGGGCATGACAAACAAGGGCAAGGAACTGGGTTTGCCCATGGCGCGCAACGCGATGTCGGTCGGGAAAGAGAACTGCATCACAAAGGAGCGGTCATCCACGACCTCCATCTTGGTCAGGAACTCCGTCATGATCTGGCCCATCTTGTCCAGCTGAATCCAGCGCTTGATGGACTCGACCGCATCTTCAGCCGTTACGGGCGAGCCGTCATGCCAGCGCAGGTTCTCACGCAAGGTCATGGTGTAGGTCTGGCCGTCCTCGGACACTTTCCAGCCTTCCAGCATCTGGGGTTTGACCTGCCCCTGCGCATCTTCCGCCAGCAAGGTGTCGTACACCATATAACCGTAGTTACGCACAATGTAGGAGGTCGTAATGACCGGGTCCAGGGAGCGCAGTGGCGCTTCCATCACGGCGGTCAGCGTGGTTTGCGCACTGACGGCCGCAGGGGCAATCGCCGTGATGGCAAGGGCAGCCCAGACAGCGGCTAACGATTTGGCAGGACGCAAGCGGTCCTTAAGCAGGTTGCTCATGTTTTGTCTCTCCAGGTAGTTAAAAGCGGTCCGCCTTTGCTCTTGTGGCGGCGGTCCCGTCATCAGGGGGGTTACTGCTTATTCACGGGCCAGCTCCACCAAGGTCGATAGCAGAATCGAACATCCCGCTATCAGGTCTTTATCGTGGGTAAACTCTGCCGGGTTGTGGCTCAAACCACGTACACTCGGTACAAAAATCATGCCTGTGGGGCAGGAGCGAGCCAGCATCTGCGCATCGTGCCCGGCACCGCTGGGCATGCGCTTGACCGAGCAGCCCAGATCCTTGGCGTGTTGCTCGACCTTGCTAATCAAGCGTTCATCAAACTGCACCGGATCAAAGCGGGCCAAATGGCGATGCTTGATCTGCACACCCTCACGCTCGGCCGCCTGTCGGGCAAAATCCAGCACTTCCTGCTCAGCCTGATCCAGGCTGGCCTTGTCCACATTGCGCAAATCCACGGTGAACACGGCTTTGCTGGGGATCACATTGACCAGATTCGGAAACAGCTCGCAGCGCCCTACTGTGCCCAGTTGCGGCGGGCCGTAACGCTCAGTCAACTGGCGTACAAAACTGCCAATTTGTTGCGCCACAACACCGGCGTCATGTCGCAAATGCATGGGCGTGGTGCCAGCATGGTTGGAGACACCTTGCACCTCGAACTCCAACCAGCAAATCCCTTGCACGCCAGTCACGGCACCGATATCAATGCTTTCATGCTCCAGAACCGGACCTTGCTCAATATGCAGTTCCATATAGGCATGCACATCAGGTTGGCCGCAAGGCATGGAACCGGCGTAGCCAATACGCTCCAGGTTCTCGCGCACGGTCGTGCCATCAATGCCCACGGTGTCCAGCGCCTCTTGCAAGGACAAGCCACCTTGAAACACCAGACTGCCCATCATGTCCGGAGCAAAGCGCGCTCCCTCTTCATTGGTAAAGGCCACCACTTGCAAGGGACGATCCAGTTGCACATCGGCATCATTCAAGCTGGCCACAACTTCCAGTCCAGCCAGCACGCCCAGATTGCCGTCGTAGCGTCCGCCAGTTCGCACGGTATCGATGTGCGAACCCGTCATGACCGGCGCCACATCCAGACGGCCAGCGCGTGTCCCGATAATGTTGCCGATCTGATCAATCTCCACACTCATGCCCAGATCACGCATCCAGCTGACCACCTGATCGCGGCCCGCCTTGTCCTCATCCGTCAGGGCCAGGCGGCAGACGCCGCCCCCGTCGATTGCACCAATCTGCGCCAACTGCGCAATACGCTGCAGCAGGCGTTCGCCATTAATGGCTAAACAAGTGCTGGCTGGGCTGTTCATACTGGCTCCTGAGCCAGCACTTCTTTGGCGCTCATACCGACAATGCGCTGATACAGCTCTGCATCGGTATCGCCTTCGCTGGCAAAAAACATAATTTGGCTGTTTTCATCAATACCCAATGCCTGACGCCAGTCCGCTTGCTCGCACGCAGCCATGCAAGCCGCCACACCGGCCACGGCAGACTCACCCGCCACAATCGGCGCATCACCTTTATCGGCACGGGCCAGACGGCGCATGGTTTGCAAGGCGGCATCGTCTTCCAGCGTCATATAGGCATAGGTGCCGGGATCCAGAATTTCCCAGGCCAGCAAGGAGATTTCGCCGCAAGCCAGACCGGCCATCACCGTATTCAAATCACCGGTGACCGTGACGGGCTTACCTTGAACAGCACTTTGGAACAGGCAATCGGCCTTGTTGGGTTCCACCACAATCAAGCGGGGACGCTGCGCTCCCAGACGCTCCCACATATGGGCGCATACAGCGGCAGCCAAACCACCCACACCACCCTGAATAAAGACGTGAGTCACCGGCTTGCCCGAAGCAATCTGATCCAGCGCTTCCTGCACCATCACGGTGTAGCCCTGCATCACATCCTTGGGCACATCCATATAGCCCGGGTAGGACGTATCGGACACCACAAAATAGCCATGCTCTTTGGCATCTTCAGCAGCCTGGCGCACCGAATCATCGTAATTGCCGGGCACGCGTACTACCTTTGCCCCGTAAGAGGCAATGGCCTGCTCACGACCAGTACTGACATGTTCATGGATATAGATCACGCACTGACAACCGGCATTCTTCGCCCCCCAAGCCACCGAGCGGCCATGATTGCCATCGGTCGCGCAGGTCACGGTCAAACCAGCAATAAAGTCCTTGTGGGCAGGACTCTTCAGATCATCCAGCGTCAGGCTGGCATTGCCGGTATGAGCTTGCAACTGACGCAACAGCAAACGATTGACGGCATAAGCACCGCCCAAAGCCTTGAAGCTGCCCAAACCAAACCGACCGGCCTCATCCTTGTAATACACCCCACCCACCTTCATCTGCGCGGCCAGACCGGGCAAATGACGCAAAGGGGTAGGCGCGTAACCGGGCCACTGCACAATGCTGGCCTGAGCCTGCTCGAAGGCGGCTACCGACAAAATCGATTGCAAGGAAGCGTCGTATTCCTGGCTGTCCTGAACGCAACGAGGGTTCAGATACAGTTGCACCGCGCCTTGCTCCCGAACGGCATGTTTGTTCATGTCTGCTCCACTTTTATGGGTTTAATTATTGGACTTCAAGTCCTGAAAACTGCGATGGATGGATTCAATCTTCTGCAACTTACGGGCAACCTGCGTCTCGGCCTGCAGAGCCACCCGGCTGACCAAGTAATTGATCAGGCTGAGCGTGCCGGTATGCGAGTCAAACAAGTACTCCCCGCGTGTTGCCACCGTGAATGCGATGTCTTGCGAACGCAGCAAGGAGCTTTCCAGGCCATCCGTCAAAAAAGCCATCTGTACCGACTCGCCCCGCAGATGCTCCACCAAGGAAGGCAGGAGCACCGAGCGGCGACGAAAATCCATCACCAGGGCCAGATCCCCTGCTTCCACATCGGCCAGTTGCTCGGTCAGATGGGCCACCGTGCCCACCGCCAGATGCACATCCGGGCGCAGTTGCTGCAGTAAAGAGTGGGCGTAGCACGCCAGGATCTGGCCATTGCGGAAACCAAACACCCAGATGCGTCGTGCTTTCAGGGCGGCTTGGGTGAAGTTGTCCAGATGCTGTTCAGTAATGTTCTGGAAGGTCGTGGAAATGTTCTGTACGTCTGCATTGATAAACGGCGTCATATCGGCCTGAATACCGCTGCTGGACATGGAGTGCAGACGCTTGAAGGGAGCGCCGTCACCCATTTGCTCGCGGGCCGTGACCCGGAATTCGTTAAAGCCGTTAAAACCCAGACGCCGGAAAAAGCGCACCGCGGTAGCCGCCGATACACCTGCTTTCTCGGCCAGTTCCTGGGCGGAGTAAGTAGCCAGCTGCCCCATATGAGACAGGACCACATCGGCCAACCGCCGCTCCGCGCTGGGCAGGACATCGAGAATATCCAGGATCGAATCTTTGATGACCATGACACAACCTAAAATTGAAATTTGTTTTTCAAATAATACTTAATAAAATTTTAATTTCAATTATAGATGCGATGATTTGGCTCCGTATTTACCCTTGGAGATAGAAAAAAGGGAAAAACAGGGAAGATTGAAGCCCGCCAAGAACGGCTTTAAATAAGGGCTTCAGGTAAAAACAAGGTGTAAACCCTTGCTTGGAAAGTTTCTGCCACCTGAAAGTGAAATCGCAAAGCCCATGATGAAATTTAAATTTCATCATGGGCTTTGGTAAGAGGAATTTCAGTACAAGAGCCGCCAGCAGAAGCCACAAAACGCCTATTCAGTGGACCTATTCTGCTGGCAGTAAAGACAAACAGCGCGTAATCAGAATATCGGCCATGGACAGGTTCTTGGCCACACTTCGGAACCAGAGCGCATAAATCTGGCAAGCCAGCATGGCATCCTCAAGATCAACCGCCAACAACTCACGTCGATACGCGGATGCCTCTTGCAAAGCTTGTCGCATCACGGCAGGTGATGTTGCCGACGGCCACCCCGCCCCCGCAGGCATCCATTGCCATCGGCTCCAACTCATCAACCAATGTTGACCCGCCGGACTGCGTGCCACTCGTCTACCCAACAAGCTGGGCAAGACCAGTTGCCCTGGCAAGGCCTCCAAACGCTCTGAAATCAGAACCTGCTTGTCCCTAAAGCGGTCCAGGCGTTCTCTTGCTGCCTCGTCCTCGGCCATCAGAAGACAGGCTTGCCAATCCAGCTCCTTGAACCAGCGCTCATGCAAAGGAGCATTCGCGCGCTCGTAGCGCGCCTGCAAGTCCTCGGAAATCGAACAGGCCAACAAGCGCGTACGTAAAGATGTCCCGCATTTGCGTTTTTCCGACTCACTTAACCATTGCGCCTGCGCTTCCCATGGCCAGATCAAGGCCTGCAAATCCTTGTCCTGATGCACAGCCAGCAAAGGCGGAACAGGCCAATGCGGCAAGGCTTGCTCCAGCAAGGTGCGTTCATGCTCGCCTACCGTTTGCCGACTGGCATCGTAAAGCTTAAGCAGGCTGGTGCTGCTGTGATCCCCTGCTGGTTCCTGAAGTAAGGACACATAAGCGGCATGCCCCTTTTCCACCAGAAAACAGGAGGCCTGCTTGACCTGTCCTTTCAAGCCCAGAAGTGTCGTCAACTCCGTCAAGCCGGTATAGGGCACAGACAGATCCTGGATGTACTTCTGCAAACCCAAGGGCTCTTGAATGGCTTTAGCGCCTTGCACACGATCAGGCAGGAACAGCAGAAACACCTGCTCCTGATTTTTCCAAAGCAGTTGTACACGCAGCAAGGAGGTAAATAGCTGAATCAGCATCTGCCTGCAGGCAATCACGCAGATCACAATCCACACAAGCGCCGGAGCCTGCACATAGGGATAGGTAAAGACAATCCAGGCCAGTACAAAAATGAAACCTAAATGCCAACCGTATTTGGACAGGCCCTCTGCCTGCACCAGCACTCGAAACGCTGGGTAATACCAGGCCAGAACAGCCAATAACGAGCACACCAGCAAATACACGGTCATTCCCAAAGCTAGCGAGGGATACACCCACAAGAGCAAGAACAGCACCGCCAACAGCAAAATACTGGACGACAGCAAGCGGGCCAGAATCATGAAGTACTTGCGTGTCTTGCCTTGGTACCCGATGGGCAAGCCGATCTTGGCATGCGCATCCAGCAGCTTTTGCGCGCCATGCTTTCCGACCTGCCCAATGGCCCATTCACATAAAACGTGCACGACAAAAGCCGCCAGTACGATCAGGCCAATCGCCATCACGGGTTGATCAGCAATCAACCAATGCCAGCGCACCGAACTGCGGCCATCAATGGCGGTCAATAACTGCCAGGGCAAGACCAGGCTGATCAGCAAGGCGGCCAGCGAGCACAGGACTAGAAGCACGATCAGAAGCAGGCTGCCTGCGGTGTAGCGGGCTAAAGAGTAATAAACACTCCAAAAGTGCTTAAGCGCTTGCATACCTTAGTTTCCGGCGCACCTTATGGCCAACTGACTGGAACCACTGCCTAGCAAATTGTGATACGAAGGCGCCTTGCCTTCCATTTCCACTACATCAACACGGTGCCCATAACCGCGCAGCATCCAGGCGAACTGAACCTGCAGATGGAATGGCGTATTGGTATCCCGAGGATCACCAACGATATACAGCTGACGAGTGTCATCAGGCACCACACCCTGAACATGGAAAACAGGGTCATAACGATCAAAAATTCGCTGGCTCGCCGCATTAAAGTCCAGCGAACGATGTCGACTCATGCGCCACAAAATGTTCCTGGCCATATAGTTGTACGTACCTGAACTCATGACAGCGCACTGTATATCGTCTCGTCCCATTGTCAGCAAAGACGCAATCACGGTAGCCCCACCACTATGCCCCAACAGAACCAGCTTTTTAACGCCATAGCGCCTCTTGAGTTCATCCAAGGCCCGGCCTAAAACCACAAACTCTTCTTGATAACGACGCTTTCGATGGTCACCGCTGGAACCGTACGTCCCTGGCCTGGCCATGACCAGCCATGGCCGACCAGCCAATGCCGCTTGCTTTTCGGCATAGGCTTGTTGCGCCAACAAGGTATTGTTTTCAATATCCTCGGGCGCTTGCCGCAAGGACTTATCCCTATCGCCATAAAATTGAACGATAAGCACCTCGGCCTTCTCCAACTGCCCTGCCGCAAAATATCGAATGCACGCAGGCCCCACATCCCCTTCAACCCACAAGTAGCTAGGCGCATTGGGGCACTGCTGGCTATTAGCCTGGGCACTCCACGCCAAAGGCGCCTCGTCCACGGCGACCGTATACGCCCAAGCTGGCTTGACAGAAAGTCCGGCCATCAAAATAGCGAACACGCCCGCCCGGACACGGGCTTGTAAAACGTAGCGCCCTTTCATGCATCCACCAGTTCAAGAGAAAACGCATGCGTCAACAGGGCGTGCACCACATCACGTCCGCCTTGGCTAAAGCAGAAGCGGGCAAACAGAGGGTCAGTCGTCACATCGACGACATGCCATTCTTGTTCATCTGCCGACTTCCGCACCGACTGGGCTCGAATACTGAAACCGAGGTGCACCGGTCCATACATGGCCTGCCTAAGTTGGCTCGCAACCCGAGCCCAGCTGCCATGTACCTGTTCCGTGCAGTCCACGTACGCTTTTGCATCATCCTGTGGTTGCGCAAGAGCCGCCACAATCGAGTTGCCCACCACAAAAAAGTGGAACTCGCTGCCACTTACCTGCGCCTCGCAATACATAGGCCGAAGTTTGCGGCTGAGTTTGTCCCATTCCTGCTCGAAGGCTTTTCCGTCAGACTTGTTAACGGCATAGGAAAGCAGGTTGCCCCTCTTTAGATTAGGCTGAACAAGCATCTCCGTCTTTTTCGAGCATACATATTTCCACGCTTCCGACACCTGCTCAGGCTTGAACAAACGGCCTGCGGGAACCGGCAAAGCGGCACGCTTCAACGCCCTTAAGGTCCAATCACGATCATTGCTGGCACGACGTGCCAACGAACGACTTAAGGAGCACAAGCCCTTCTGAAAACCCAAGCGCTGACTCTCGGACGAAACCACGGTCAGGGTTTCACTAATGGCATCCAGCTTCAAGCCCAAGGCCAAGGCCGAACGACGCAGCAAACTCACTTGATCTCTCTGGCCTGCTAGCTCATTTGCAAGATTCTCGTCAAACAGAGGAGCAGGCTCTATCTGAACCGGACCAGTCTGCCTGTTGGCAGTCATGTATTCCCCACGCTCTATAAACTCCAGCAACTTCAAAGGGATATTGACTGCCTTGCCATAGACATTGAAATAAGGGCTGGTCGTGCCGCAGTTATAGTTAATTTCAAGAATAGCGATATTGCCCGGTTTGCCATCGCCCTTGAAATCCTTGATCAGTACATCAAAGCCCAACAAGGTCGCACCAGGGATGGCCGCCGCAGCCTGCTCAATGCAACGAATAATCCGTTTATCGATCTGCTCAGTCAGATTGACGCTATCGCCCCCCATGCCCAAGTTGGACACTGAGCTTAAACGGACATGCTCTCCTGCCGCTGGGACATCCGACAGCTCTCGCCCTTGCGCAAGAAAATAGTCAAAGTTACGAATGGGATAAATCCCCAAAAGCGGGTTTAGCATCCGGTGCTGATTCTTCGTGTCGATCAGTTCCTGCACGGTGCTGCTGCCATCGCCCACTACAAAAGCAGGTACCCGACACATAGCCGCCGCATACTGACCACCTACCGTGATTATTCGTACCTCATCGCCCTGTACAAAATCCTCTACCACCACACGCCGCGCACCCCGCTCGGTCGCCAGACTCCAGGCACGATCAAAAGCCTGCCTTCCTTCAATATTGGTGCTGATCCCCTTCCCGCCCGAGCCTTGAACAGGTTTGACAACCTGCGGGATACCCCGCTGCTGCAAATAGTTGAAGGCCTTTTCCTTATCTGTAAACTCCGCGCCTTGAGGGCATGGAAAACCGTAATACTGCAAGAACCGCTTGGTTAAGCTTTTGTCGGCCGTCAACGCAAAAGCGAACATCGAACCCGCCGGATTATTCTGTGAAAAATACTCTGTACGGCCCCCATCAGGCAGCGTCACACTAAAGACCAGTCCCCGCTCCGAACGCACTGTGCAAGCTTTTTTAACTGCGTAATGGCTAACAACCGTCCGCACAATATCGCCCTTCCAGCCCAGAAAAGGAGAGTCCTGGAACAGGTTTTCTCCCTGTGCCACCACCTCCTGAATAATTTGCTGGTTAGCGGGCAGGTCGGACTTTCCCAGGATTTCTCCAATCGTCCCGAAGTCCGAGTCTCGTCGAGACCCCTTCAATAGCACCAAGTCGCCTGTGCGAATTTCCTGATGCAGAAACTCAAGGACTTCAGCTGCATTCTGGCAATGCGGTCCTAATAAGGAAGCAGGCAACTTGTTGCGCAAGGCCAGCATTTCCTCGCCCTGTGTCACAACAAGAGAAAAACCGGTTTGCATGACAGGCTCAGCCAAACCGGCATGCAGTTGCTCAGCCATATCCCCTAAATGAACAATCCGGCCCAGTACGGCTATTTTTCGGCCAGTAACCTCCATGGCGCCCACCACAGAAAACGCATTAATCATCGACAACACCTCTGCGTTATAGCTGTCGTCAATCAAATCAAATGTGCGATCTCCCAGCGAGGCACAGATACGCTGCAAGCGCGCATGCGGCAACTGATAAGCCTCAACCCCCTCTCGACAATCCTCCAGGTGATACCCGGTTGCCAAAGCCGCGGCGATTGCGGCGGCGGCATTGTGCCTGCCCCCCACGCCAGGAACAGGCACTCGGATTACTGCGGTATCCGTCCCATAGGTGAATTTGATGAGCGAGCCCGACTCATCCTCTGACACCAGCTCCAACAGCAGTCCACACGTGCTGGACTCCCCGTACACGATGACCTGGGAGGCAAAGTTACGTGCCTGCTCCAAAATGTATTCAAAATGAGGGAGGTGCTCGCCAATCACAGCGACGCCACTATCTTGCAGGGAATCAAAGACTCTGGACTTCCAATGGGCAACATCTTTCAGGCTGCGAATATTGGCATTGGTTTGTGATAAACCGACCTCCGTCAAGATCGCCACCGTCGGCTTTAGAAGGCGGGTGACCGGCCCCCGTTTCATCCAGAGTGCACTTTGCGCGACCTCAACAATCGCCGCAGAATAGTCTTGAGCAAGGCTGGCCAGCAATGCGGGCGCACCAACACGCGAGTTGTAGTTATCAATACTGGCCAGAATCTTCCCGCCATGCCCTTGCAAAATGCCTTTGAGCATATCGGAAGTTGTTGACTTACCAACTGTTCCCGTCACAGCAATCAAAGGGCCGGTATACCGTTGACGGGCCGCCAGACCTAGTTCTATCAAGGACTTGATCGGATCTGCTACATAGAGCACAGGGAAATCTGCCGGTAAGCCCTGCACAGGCTTGCTGACAATAGCACCAACCACTTTGCCGCAAACACGAGCCAGGACGCGGTGCCGGTCAAAATTCCTGGCAGGCATACTGGATTGCTCATGCCGTTGTCGATCAAACGAATCGTGAGCAACAAACAAGCTCGGACCAGGCAACATATCAATATGCTTTTCGCCGGCGACAAGGGACTTTACATACCAGCCCTCTGGAGGCTGAACCAACCAAATGCCCCCTGTAACCTGAGCCAGCTCGTCGGCCGTCCATGTCTTGTCTTGCTCATCCCTGCGAGTGATAGCCGGATAGTCCGTGCGATATGTGTGCAGCCCTTTTTCAGGGCGTAGCTCTTCATCTCTACCTGGAATCGCCAAATGCACCACGCGCGGAAGTTTGACCCGCGCGAAAGCCGCCTCGGCACTCTTTAATCCCACTTCCAATTGAAGGGGGACGTTCTTGAGTTTGGGCAAGTACGGGGGACGCAGACTATAGAAGTCTCGGTATATTTTCCCCGCCTGCCAGCGAGAGGTCGGCATCATCCAATCGCAAGGATCATGATCCATGGCAATCCCCCATGGGCTCATGGAAGTGCGCCGTACGGGAGCTGCTCGAAAGTCCAGGCGAAAATCCGTTCCAACCGCCTCATCAGCAGTCCAGAATGACTCCACCCACAAGCTCGTACGGTGAGTAATCACCGAGGGCGAAACTCGCAGCCCTAGCAAACGCAAAGGGCCAATCTTTACCGGAGGAATAACAGCATCTTCCGGAACCTGCGCTACCGTCCACTCCTTATTTTCGGGTACACGCAAGGATTTTGCTCTGCGAGGCGCCGGAGTGGCTGCCAAATCAACAGTGCGCGGGGCGCCTCTGGCCGTCAGCACCAAGTCCACATAAACAGTGCCATCTTTGGTGCAGTGGACGGCGGTTCCTTGTGACTCACACAATTGGGCATAACGACGGGCGGCAGCGACAGCAGCGTCTCCCTCCAAACATAGGGTTTGTCCAAAGCCGACGCCGACTGGAATAAAGCTCACCCGCTTCACCCCCCTGGCATTGATCTCCAGCTTGAATACCCCGGAATCCACAAAATCCTGCCGGATCGCATCAAATAACAGGTCACCCGCATCGTGGATAATCGGGCGCCCCTGATAGATCTCTATACCTTGCAGTACGTGAGCCGACGACCCAAGAACCGCATCCGCTCCGGCATCAATCACAGCACGCGCCGCCGCCACATCTTGCTCTGCCGGTTCGTCCGCCAAGTTCGCTCCATAGTGCACCGCAACCAGCACAACATGGGCTTGCTTGCGAGCCGCTTTCACCAAAGGAGACAAGGTCTTTCTAATCAGGTCTGGATCATCAGGCGCAAGATAGGCCGTCCCAGGCTCCGCCTCCTTCGCAGCGAAACGATGCTGAGTCATATCAATTGCAAATACCGCAACGGTCAGGCGGCCCGCTTTTGCAAAAAAAGGTTTGAAGGCTTGTCTGCGGTTCGCACCACTTCCAGCGTGAGCAATAGCCATGGCATCCAATAGCTCTGCCTGCTGCAGCAAGGCCTGCCCACCATAGTCACCCGCATGGTTATTCGCGGTGACTACCGCGTTCACCCCTGAGCGCAACAAGACTTCCAGCATTTCGGGTCTGGCCCTGAAGTAATACGGCCCCCCTTCCCCTTTGGAAATGCCTTGTGCGCCCTGTGTCGCAATAACGCATTCCAAATTAACGATAGACAAGTCCGCATCCCGCAAAGGAGGAACCTGCAAGACCTTGTCAGCGCCCAATTCTTTAGTTCGGTAATGCTGGCGCCGTCCCAAGTTCACGTCCCCGCCCCATACAATCGACGGGCCTACATCTTCCGGCGTGTCGACAAGAGGTCCTGCTGCCAGCTGTGGGGTCCCTATAGAGAGTCCGATGCCCTGGGATTTCAAATACGTCAAATACGCCACATACCCCGACAAATAGTGCTCAATATCATCAATCCGCACCCGGAAACTATGATGACGGATAAAGAAGCCATTCAGGATACGTGCCGGATTCTTGAAGTACATGGCCAGCTCAGGCCAAAAGAAACCATCCAGCAAGCTGCGGGCGCGTATTTCCAGTGCCTGATAAAAAGTGTCCAGCGGGAAGCCATCAAGCATGGCCTGGATCTGAGGATTGGCGTCAGACTGCATGCGCACAATCATGCGCTGGGCCGCCATCATCAATTCCAGCAAGGTAGGAAATGTGGTGATGCGGTTTTGTACAAAGTCCAGATAACCGTGCACATTGTCCAGGCCAAACTGGTAGTAGCGCGGCTCCGGTTTGTACAAGGTCAATTCGTTGACGCAGTAGCTCAACCAGTGGTCATGCGCCTTCCAGTGCTCGGCCTTGATGAAGAAATCAAAAGCCTTTTCAACCGTGGACAACCAGCGGGCATCGCGGGTCAAACCATACAGGCGCATCAGGCCAAAGGCGGCCTCACCGTCGTAATAAATAATCCGGTGTTCGTCCTTCAAGGACAGATCGGGATAGTTCAACACATGCACAAAGGACCCGGACTCAGGGTCTTGCATGAAAACAATACCCAGCGCCAATTGTTCCAGCAAAGGCAGGTACCGCTGATCGCCCGTCAGCTCCGTATATTTCACCAGGGCCAGCAAACAAACAGCATTTCCCCCCAGCTTGATCTCATCGCCTGTGTCCACCAGAAAAGCGGCAGTAGAACCATCAGGCAGGCTCATTACCTTGATCAGGCTTTCAGTCAGATACTGCAAGGCGCGTTCAATCGCCTGCTTCTGATTGTCCAATCCCGTGACTTCCCATCCTTCCAGCAAGGCATAGGTGGAGCTGGCATGACGCAAGGCGTTGTAAGTGGGAATTGCACGGTCAAAACATGGAAACCAGCCATAGTGATACTGGCCAGTTTGTTTAACTTGCTCAGCCAGATACTGGGTACTGGCATCAATGGTATGACGCACACGCCCAGGCCCCCAGTCCAGCACCTTGCGGTAGCCACTGTGACGGCCCTGGTGTTCTATCTCATGCACGTCCTGGCCATCGCTGAACACGGCCATCGTCTTGAACCGCCAGACCGTCTCCTCGGGGTTTTGTGGCCAATCCAGCGCCTGACCAAAACGCAGGCGGGAGTAATGGGCCAGATTCACCGCATTGGGTGTGGCCTCGCCCAGCTTGCCGTCATACAGAATTGCGTTGGCGGCCAGTTCCTGCTCCAAAAACGCGATTGAAAAATCTGCCTTGAAGGACAGGCCAAAACGAAAGTAATTACGCTTGGACAGACTCATGCGTTCTTGTTGATCGGCCCAGCTATACGCCTCTACCCGATTTACCAAATCCACACGCAACCATAATGCGGGCTTATCCTGCCCGGCCATCCAGGTGTTCAAGGTCTGACTGCCCTGCTCCCATGCCTGCTCAAAACTCTGCCCTTGAGAAATCTGCACATGGGCACGCTCCTGGCCATTGCAAACGCTGAAAAACAATACGCAAGCTGGTACGCCTTCTGGCAAGTCGCTCACCGGCTCGGAAGCCAGTTTCGTCGCTAATAGCGGCTTACATTGATTCAATAAAATAGACAGGCTCATCTCAACGCTCCCGCAAGGCTTCCTGCGCACGATTAATAGGCTTGATCAGGTACTCAAATACCGTTTTTTCGCCTGTTTTGATGTCTACCGTGGCAATCATCCCCGGCACAATGGGGTAACGAATGCCGCTTTTCTCGTTCACCAAGGCGTCATCAGTGGTACGGATAAAAGCGCGGTAATAAAAAACTTCGGGTTTGATTTCGTCCTGAATCGTGTCGGGTGACACAGTCACCACCTCGCCATTCAAGGCGCCATAAATGGAGTAGTCATAGGCTGTGACTTTGACCTTGGCTTCCAGACCTGGCCGGATAAAGGCAATGTCGCGCGGCGAGATACGTGCTTCCACCAGCAACTGATCTTCCATAGGCACAATCACCATCAAGCGGCCATTGGGTGGAATCACCCCACCTTGCGTCGTCACTTCAATATCTTTCACCACACCGCGCACGGGCGAGCGCAAAGTCAGGCGGGACAGCGAGTCCGAGCGTCCACGAATGACCTCTTCCAAAGAGTCCGCCTCGGCCTTGGCACGCGCCAGCTCTTCGCGCGCTTTCACCATGTATTCGGCTTGCCGCTCGGTAATCTTCAAACGAATTTCCGACACCTGACGTTGCAGCTTGAGTACGTCCACATGGCTGGCAGCCCCGGCTTTAGCAAGCGACTGGGTCAAGCGCAATTCTTCGCTGACAATACCCAAGGACTGCCTCAAGCCTGATATGGATTCATTCAAGCCAGCCTGGCGCGTGTTGTACAAGCGCGTTTCGGCCTGAATCAACGAGGGGAACTCGTTCAAGGACTGCGGAAAGCTCAACTTGGTGCCGTTCACTTCAGCTTCCAGTCGTGCCACGCTGGCTACTGCCGCCCTGTGTTTGGCCGCACTTTCACCGACGTTCGCTTCTGTTTTAGTCAGATCCAACTGCGCCAGAATTTGCTGCGGCTCCACAATGTCGCCCTCGCGCACATAGAGATGGGAAATAATCCCGCCCTCCAGGGACTGAATAACCTGCTCACGCGAGTTGGGAATGATCTTGCCGGTTCCCGAGGAAACCTCTGTCAACTCCGCAAAGTAGGCCCAGGCAATCAACACCACCAGGAGCAAACCAAAGAACCAGATAATGCGGTTGGAGCGCACAATCTGCGCTTCGCTTACATCGTCCTGATACTGGTGCTGATCCCGATTGGGGTCAAAGAGCAAAACCGCGTCCAGACTTTGATCCGACTTATCCGAGCTCTTGGGCTTGTTTGAGTTCTTAGTTGTCATTGGCGGGCTCCTGCTTTTTCTTTGCGCCTTGAGCCAGCTTGTCCAGCACGACTTGTTTCTTGTCATCCATCACGATCTTGCCGTTGCTGACCACCAGAATCCGGTCCACCAGCTCCAGCATGCGCAGCTTGTGCGTGGCCATAACCAGGGTCTTGTCTTGTGCCCAGTGATGAAGGTTACGAATAAAGTGCCGCTCGCTGGCGTCATCCATGGCCGAAGTAGGCTCGTCCAGCAACACCACATCCGGATTGGCCAGAATCAGGCGCGACAGGAGCAAGGCCTGACGTTGTCCGCCCGACAGGCCTTTCCCACCCTCGGTCAAGACATGATCAAGGCCGGTAGGCAAACGTTGAATGAACTCGATGGCACCGGTCATGGTCAGAGCTTTCAGGATGTCCTGATCGCTGGCCAGCGGCGCACCCAAGGTAATGTTGTCGCGTATGGTTCCGTAGAACAACGATGCGCTCTGACTGAGCAAGCCCATATCACGCCGCAAATCTGCCGTATCGATATGCGCCAGACTGACGCCCTCTATCGTGGCGGTGCCTTCAGACGGGATCAGCAGACCGGACAACACTTGCAGCAAAGTCGATTTACCCGCCCCGTTACGTCCCAAAATGCCAATTTTTTCACCCGCCCGAATCTGCAGATCTTTAATGGATAAAGCCACAGTGGGATTATCGGCGCGGTAGCTGACCTGGCAATCCTTGAACACATAGTTGCCACGAACATTGGCAACATGAATGCGCCCTTCCTCCACTGCGTCATCGTCGGTGGGCAAGCTCATGAGTTTGTCGATTGCACCAATGGCAACTTTGGTTTGCTGCCAACGGGACAGAACACCAGTCAGCTTGGCCATCGGCCCCAACATGCGTGTCCCCAAAATAGAAGCGGCAATCACCGAGCCCGTGCTCAGTTCACCATCAATCACCTTGAAGGCACCGAACATCACAATGACAGCAAAGACCGAGCCCTGTACCGCACTGGTCCAGCTACTGAGCCAGCTATTTAGAGAACGCAATTTCAATGCTACGTCTGCACTGGCCGCGTTGAAGTTATTCCATTGATTCTGGAAACGCAGCTCGGACTGTGTCGTCTTGATGTCCTCATAGCCTTGCACCGCTTCCACCAGAATTGCATTGCGCAAACTGGCCTCGCGAGCAGATTGACTGGCGTACTGGCGCAAGCGCGGTTGCGCCAGCAAATTAGGCACAATCATCAGCACCACAGCCACCAAGGGCACCCAAACCAGACTGCCCGCCAAATACCAGAACACCAGGCAAAACAGCAAAAAGAACGGGATATCGACCAAGGAGGTCACCGTTGCCGAGGTCAGCATTTCACGAATGCTGTCCAATTCGCGCACCTGGGCAATCAAGCTGCCGGTTGATTGTGGCCGGTCGCTATTACGGATACGCAACACACGACCATATACCCGGTCGGAAATGCGCAAGTCTGCCCGTTTACCCAGCATATTGATGACCTTGCTGCGGGCAATTCTGAAGGTAAAAGAGAACACCAGGGCCACCATCACCCCGCTAAACAACACATACAAGGTGGGATAGGACTCGGCCGGAATCACCCGGTCATAGACCTGTCTGGTAAACAGAATCCCGGACAGCCCCAATACATTGATCAAGAAGGACGCCACAAACAAATGGGAGTACGGGCGCCAGTCGCTAAAGACGATTTGCTTGAGCCAATGCTTTTCAAAAGGTTTGACGTAGTCATCCACGCGGGCATCGGCCACGGCATGAACAGGCCGCATCACAAACGCCGCCCGCACATTGCTCAACAGATCCGCAACCGCCACTTCGCTAAGCAAACCTTCATCACCGCTATAACGGATACCCAGCAAACCGCCTTCATTGATCTGTTCAACCACCCCGACCTGGCCGTTTTCAAGCTGCACCAGCAAGGGCAGACGCCAGATATTCAGATCGCTTTCACTTAAGGTGACGGGTTTGACATAGAGGCCCGCTTCTTTCGCAAGGCGGCGCAGCACATAGGCAATGTCCCGAGTTTTCAACCAATTGGCTGTCAGCTCCAGATTCTGGGGCGAGACATCCAGGCGGTAATGCCTGGCTATGGACAGAACAGCGTCAATCCAGGGTTTGTACAAATCCTGGGGCCTGGCCTCGGAGGCTGAGGCAACAGATACGGCTTCCTGCAATGGCATGCATTCATCCTTGTGAAATACAACGATCAAACGTCTTGTCAGTGACCTGCGTACAGGGCAGTGAAAAAAGGTCTGCCAATAGACAATCGCTGCATAGGCAGCGCAGACAGAAAAGCACTGGGCTTTGCAGCCCAGTGCTCCCGGTGATGAATTAGCCTACAAGGCTGTGCTCATCCAGCTCGTCAATGACGGGATCAACATCGACTTCCGGTACCAGCAGTTCTTCTTCGCTGATGCCTTCAAACGAGATTGGCTCGCCAGCGGCTTGGCCAGACTGCTCCTGTTCATCCTCCAATGCGCCCAGATCAACATCAGTGTCCTCGGTACCTTGAAGCTCAATGCTCTCTTCAAGAACTGGAGTCTCTTCTGTTGTCTCTGACGTATGGTCTTCAACGTTGTCCAAGGACAAGACGGATTCATCTGCACCCATCTCGTCAAAGTCAGCGCTAAAGGCGGACGCTTCAGGAACATAAGGACCTTCACCGCGCTCAACGCCCACCGTCAGGGTGGCGTTAGCCTCCGTGCCGTTTGGATGCTCCAGACGGTACTCAAAGACGTCCTCATGGCCAATCTCATCCAGACTAGATTTAGGCTGGTAGGAGTAGCTGCCGTTTGTGTTGATCGTCAACGTGCCATGCAGACCTTCCACTGTCGTTCCATTCACAACCTCCACAAAGGCGCCGTTGGCGTCCTTGATCAGGAACTTGGTGTAGGTCGAAGCCAGATGATCGTCGGCCAGAACATTACCGCTCGCGCCGTGAATGTTCTTGACGACATACTCATCCAGATGCGTGACCGACTGAGTCTCGTAACCCAGCTCCAACTTGCCGCCCGTGCCTGTCCCTCTACGCTGATACGTTGCCGTAACGGTGTAGTTTCCAGCCTCAAGCCCTTGCAGCATTTCCTGAACACTCAGGTTGCTGAACAGACCACCCGAACCCGTGTAGGTCTTGGAATATCCACCAGGACCGGTCACCGTCACCTTCAAGCTATCGGTAACAAGAAGCTCGTCAGGTGAAGAAGCCGTGATCTTGACGTTAGCTTTGCTGTTTGGATCAACCGTAAAGCTGACCGATGTGGTCTTGGTAACCTTTCCAGCAAGGATTCCGCCAATATCTTGGCTAGGAGCTTTCGCGCTAGGTCCACCTTGGGTCACACGGTAGTCACTGTCGATAACAGCTTCACCCGTGTTGCTGTTGGCAACCAAGTCAACTTCAGCTGGCTGAGACGGATCTTCGGGCCAGATCAGGCCTTGGCCGTCACTGTCGATACGTATGTGGATCGTGGCGGTGCTGGTTGAATTGTCAGCAGCCTTGATCGTGTACTCGAAGGTTTCCACCTTGCCAATACCGGAGCCATCAGCGTTGTTTGGCGTGTAAATAAACTCACCATCTGCACCAATGGTCAGCTTGCCGTACTTACCTTCAAACGTCGTTGTACCGTTGGCACCCACTTGTTCCCCATTGATATGAGTCACTTTGGCGCCTTCGCCAGCAGCGTCGTTATCGAGCACATTGCCGCTTACTGGTGTTGCCGTGTAAGAACCAGCTTCCGTGTGGTCATAGAACGTTGTCGAGCCGTGAACCTCGGTTTTGCTCACCAACTTCAGGCCACGCACAGCCGCGATCACCTGATACTCACCTGGGGGCAGGTCATGAATCGTGAACTTGGCCTTGCCACCAGAGAGACCAATGATATCGATCAAACTACCAGAGCCTGATTCTTCCAGAACCTTCCAGTTGCCGTTCCCATCCTTGACACGCAACTGAACCTTGACGTTCTCAAGCAAGCCAATCGCGGAACCCGAAGACACACTAATTTCGCTGGTAGCAGTCTCGCCTTCACCCACCTTGAAGCTGAAACGTGGAGCACCGTCAAAGAAGGCATCCCACAAACCGCCGACATCGATAATCGACCATGCGTCATCGAACTGGACCTTGGTTCCCAATTCGGTTGGTTCAATGTTCAGCTTGGCACTGAAGTAGTCGTCTGAGACGTCAGCGTCGGCATCCGCGTCGGCGTCAGCATCCGCATCGGCATCGGCATCGGCGTCTGCATCCGCATCGGCATCGGCATCAGCATCAGCGTCGGCATCCGCATCGGCGTCAGCGTCGGCATCCGCATCGGCATCAGCATCGGCGTCAGCATCTGCATCTGCATCTGCATCTGCATCGGCGTCTGCATCCGCGTCGGCGTCTGCATCGGCATCAGCATCAGCATCAGCATCGGCATCCGCATCGGCGTCAGCATCAGCGTCGGCGTCTGCATCGGCGTCAGCGTCGGCATCCGCATCGGCATCAGCATCAGCATCAGCATCGGCGTCAGCATCAGCGTCTGCATCCGCATCAGCGTCGGCGTCGGCGTCAGCATCGGCATCAGCATCCGCATCGGCGTCCGCATCCGCATCGGCATCAGCGTCGGCATCGGCATCAGCATCAGCATCGGCGTCGGC